>NZ_LWEJ01000242.1:0-23341 GCF_001635525.1 Alcanivorax sp. HI0007 | reverse complement strand
GATGGTTGCCTGAATTTGCACTGTAAGATATCGCCTACCGGTATGTACGCTGATATCCTAGCCAGATCATCGCTTTTCTTGCAGGACCTCCATTGCCCACCCGCCCTTTCGCTGCCCTGCTTTTCGTAATCGCCAGTCTTGCCCACAGCCATCCCGGCGGCCTGGACAGCCAGGGCGGACACATCGACCGGGCCACCGGCAGCTATCATTGCCACCGTGAACCTTGCCTGACCCTGCATCGGCAGCAACAGCAAGCGGAACAGGAAGCCCGCGAGCAGAACCGGGCCTTTTCCGGTCTCTACGAACGCAAGGACTGGCCCCACTGGCTGGACCAGGATGGGGACTGCCAGGACACCCGCGCAGAGATACTGATTGCCACCAGCCAGGTGCCGGTTACCTTTACCCGGGATGACCGTTGCACCGTGGCCACCGGTCGCTGGCATGACCCTTACAGCGACACCGTTTTTACTTCCGCCAGCGAGCTGGATATCGATCATCGGGTCCCCCTGCGCCATGCACACGGCCATGGGGGTGATCGCTGGGATGAGAGCTTGCGACGCCAGTTTGCCAATGACCCCGCCAACCTGTTGCCGGTGTCAGCCAGCGCCAACCGCAGTAAAGGGGCCGGCAGCCCGGTCCTGTGGCTACCGGAAAACCGCAGCTACTGGTGCCAGTACGGGCAGCACTGGCAAGGGATCAAACAGCGCTATCAGTTGCTGATAACGCCACCGGAACAACAGGCCATTGAGTCATTGCTGGCGACCTGCCAGGTGGCCCAAAAGCGCCCATAAAAAAAGCCGCCCGAAGGCGGCTTTTTCAACATGAAAACGCGGCTTTTATTGCTCGGCAGCGTCCTTCATGCTCTCTGCGGATTCTTCCGCACTTTCATAGGCGTTATCGAGATCTTCGCCCATTTCTTCCATGGGACCTTGCGGGTTCATGGAGTCTACTGCTTCATCCACTTTTTCACCGGCTTTCTCCACCGGCCCATCGTTACTGTCGCACCCGACAAGCAGGGCGGAAAAGGCAAACAGGGCAGCCAGAATTACTTTACCGAAAGTACGCATAGACTCACTCCTTGAAGTATCAGTGATTCGAACATCCCTGACTGTAAAGCCATCCCACGTCAAAACCCAAGAATTAACGCGCAAAGCAGGGCCATTTTACGAATCATTACGTTGCCTGTCTTGTGCGGATGCAGCCATTTACGCACGCCCACTCCAGGGGTTCCGACAGGCCGGCCACTCCCTGCTATGATGCGGTCAGGACAAGGAGAACCCATGAAACAATTAGGCCGTAATGTGGGCGGGCTGGCGCAACTGGTCACCCGTGTAGGCAATGAAATCACCCAGGTGGTACAGGATATTCATGGTGCTGTGGCCAACCCTTTTGGCTTGCGCGGCAACGATTACACCCCCGCACCGATGGTCTACAATCTGATTCGCTACGGTTTCCGCCAGGCGGGCAACGTGGCAGGCATGGCCGACCTGCTGGCGGACCCGAACCGGGAACTGCGCGACAGTCTGGATCTGCAAAGCATCGTCAATGGGGTTTTCGGGCAACTGCTGGCGGAACAGAACAGTCCCTATGCCCTGCGGATGACATTACTGCCCACCGGCCCGGTTCAGGGCGACACGCTTGTGGTCTTTTTACATGGCCTGTGCATGAACGATGCCTGCTGGAGCAACCCGGCGGCAGATGCTTTCAACCACTGGGCCCGCACCGAACTGAAAGCCGATGTCCGCTACCTGCGCTATAACACCGGCCTGCATATTTCCGATAATGGCCGCAAGCTGGCCGGGCTGCTGGCGCATACTGCCCTGCCGCAGCGGGTGATTCTGATCGGCCACTCCATGGGCGGACTGGTGGCCCGCAGCGCCCTGCATCAGGGCCGCCAGCGCGGCGACGCCTGGACCGACAAGGTCACCCATCTGGCCTGCCTGGGGTCGCCGCACCAGGGCGCTCTGCTGGAGCGTGCCGGCAACCAGGCCAACCGTCTGCTCGGCGCCACACCGTATTCACGCCCCCTGATGCGGCTCGCCAACCTGCGCTCCGATGGCATCCGCGACCTGCGCTTCGGTTATGTCCTGGAAGACCAGTGGCGTGACCGGCCTCTGGACGAGTCCCGTCCCAGCAGCAAGGTGCCGCTGGATACCCAGGTGGAGCAGTTATTCATCGCCGGCAGTGTCAGCGAGCCGGGCCACCCCCAACCCCGCGGGGACTGGCTGGTGACCGTGGACAGCGGCCTGGCCACGCGCCTCTACCCTGAAGCGGAACGGCTGACCCGGGAGCTGTTCTACCAGATGGGGCACATGACCATGATTGAGGAAAGCCGTACCTATGCGCGCATCCAGCGGTGGCTGGAGGCGTAAATGCGATGCACGCTTTGTGAGAGCCCGGCACGGCCGTTTGCCCGGGTAGAAAGCCGCGACTATTTCCGCTGCGAGACTTGCCGGCTGACCTTTGAAGACCCGGCCAGACTGCCCGATGCGGACACGGAAAAGGCCCAGTACGACTTGCATGACAATAACCCGGCGGATCCCGGATACCGGGGCTTTCTGGCCCAGCTGGCCGACCCGCTTTGCGAGCGGCTGAAGCCCGGCGATGGCGGCCTGGACTTTGGCTGCGGGCCGGGCCCGGCACTGGCACAGATGCTGGAAGAACGGGGTTTTTCCTGCCAGACCTATGATCCGATCTATGCCCCGAACCGGGGACAACTGGACTCGCAATACGATTTTGTGACTTGCACGGAGGTGGTGGAGCACCTGCATCACCCTGCCCGGGAGTGGCAGCAATTTGCCCGCCTGGTGAAACCGGGCGGCTGGCTGGGCATCATGACCCGCTGGCTGATCGACGATGATGCCTTCCCCAACTGGCATTATCGCCGCGACCCCACCCACGTGTGCTTCTGGCAGCCGGAGACCTTCACCTGGCTGGCCCGGCAGCAGGGCTGGGAAGTGACGCTGACAGGGAATCCTGTGGTGTTGATGCAGAAAACCTAGAGCCTGCACTACCCCGCTACGATCACTGCCACGCCCACCGCCAGCAGCGCCAACGGTACGATGATGATCGCCTGCCGCGCGAGACGCGCTCCCCAGTGGCGATGAGTGCCGGAATACCGCTCCATGAAGCCCCCTTCACAAGAAATTCACACCCGAAGTCTCGAGTATAGGAGGCATTCAATGACGGTTAATCGCCCAAATGGGTGAAAGATTGATGGCAATGCCAGGCAAACGAACCAGCACAGCCCGGAAATATACGTTCGGGCACATCATTTCCTGAGCAGCGGCGGGACAAAGAAGCCGCCCGAAAACAGACCTCGTTCCACGGATTCACCGCCATATCCCTTGCGTGCATGCCCGGCCCAGATTGCCGGTTGTCATTGAACGTCACGAAAGGTCGCTAAAGACTGTGCAACCAGAATTGCAGGGATTTGCGACTGGGCGCCGTCTCCCCCACATCGGTCCAGTCGAAATGGGCTACCAGCTGGTTCTGGGGGAAATAGTCCCGGCCCCGCCAGAAATCGTCCAGCGGCCGGTAATCGTCAGGGCGAAGGGGGTGATCCTCCGGCCGTTGTACCGCGCAGAACGCGGTATGCAGGAATCCGAAATCCGCTGCATATTGTTCTCGCAGATCAAAGAACCGATGACCGATTCCTTCACCCCGGTAGGGCTTTAAGAGCACCGACTCGCCGAAATAAAACACCGAGCCCAGCTCCGCGCCCAGTTGCCGAAACGGGGCCTGGAACTCCTCATCCGCTTCCAGCAATGGCAACGCCGTGGCCGCGCCTACCAGCCGGTTGAATTCCAGCGCCAGCACAAAAACACTGCGATCAGACTGGGCGTAGCGATCCAGATAGCGACGCTCATACTCCCGATTCCCCTCATACAGGTAAGGAAAATCCCGGAAGACCTCAATGCGCAACTCGGCCAGTTCATCCAGCCAGGGTTCCACCGCAAAACCGGTGACAGGGCGAATTTCCACATGGGACATGGCAGCTCCTGAATGCCTGCAAACAAGACATATCATGAATACCACGTCAGGGAGACGGTGGCGATGCGCGGACGAGTTGAAAGTTTAAAGTTGAAACGCGAAGAAAGTGAAATGTTTGCCGGATAGTTTTTTGCTACGCGCTGCACCCCTATCGGGAACGCGGGCACGGCCTTTTCAGGTACGAAACACCTTACCCGCGCTTTTCAACTTTGAACGTTAAACTTTCATCTCACCCCGGCCAGGCGAGGATCGCCCCGGTCACCGCCAGCACCACAAACACGGCCTGGCGAAACCGCTGCTCGTTGACCCGGTGGTGCAGCACTTCCCCCAGCACCATGGCCACCACCACCACCGGTACCAGCATGGCAATGCGCGGCGCCGCCGGCAGCAGGCTGCCATCCAGCAGGAACACCAGGGTCAGCAGGCTGTTCAGGACCAGCCATACCAGAATCAGGGTGGCGCGGAAGCGTTGTTTGTCCAGGGACAGACCGCTGAGGGCATAGACCAGTAAAGGGCCGCCTGACGCGAACAGGCCATGGGTGATGCCCGCCATGAACATCCACACTCGGGCCCACAGGCCTCCATGGACCGTCGCCATCGCACCGCACCACATACGCCACAGTTCCCGACCGCTGAACCACAGCACCAGCACACCGAAGGCATGCTTGAGCACCTGGTCGCCCAGCCAGGGACGCAGCCCATAACCGGCCAGGGTCCCGATCACCATCAACGGCAGAATCAGTTGCCACAGGGTGGGCCAGTGAATGGCATGGCGATGCCGCCAGCTGAGGGTGCTGCTCATGACGATATTGAGCGGCACCAGCACCGGCAGGATCTCCGTGATCGGCAGCACCAGGGCGCCAAGGGACAGGGCGATGACGATACTGCCAAAGCCGGTGGCCGCTTCGGTGGTGAAGGCCAGGAAGATGAACAGCCCCAGCAACAGCCAGGGCAGGGTGATCATGTCGACCATTAATGGGGTTCCAGTTCGGAGGCGAACTTGCGCACCATCATGCGCTGATAGACATCCGGGGCCAGCCGCCACAGCAGGCTGGCAAACCAGGTGAAACGGTCCGGGAAGAGGCGTTTTTTCTTGCGGTAGTACGCCTCGAACACTCGCTCGGCCATCCACTCCGGAGTCTGCATGGCACCGACCATGGAGCGGGGGTGCGCAGCGGGCTGGCCATCATGGCCCAGGGCATTGGCCTCAATGGGCGTATCCAGGAAGCTGGGATAGACCATCAGGATATGCACCCCATACTGGGCCACTTCCCCTCGCAATACTTCGAAAAACTGGCTCAGGGCACTTTTTGCGCTGCAATACCCGGCCCGACCCAGCACCGGCATCCAGCCGGCCATGGAGCCGATATTGATGATACCGCCACCACTGCGTTTGAGCAGCGGCAAGCAGGCCACGGCCATTTCCACCGGCGCCTGCCAGTCCACCGCCATGACCTTGCGGAACACGGCCAGGTCGGTCTTGTCCGCCAGAGAGCGGTGGGTGATACCCGCGTTGTTGATCAGCACGTCCAGGCCACCTTCCTTTTCCTTGAGCAAGGCCACCAGTCGGGTGATTGCCTCACTGTCGGTCACGTCCAGCCGGTGAAAACTCACCCGGGACGGATCCTCCTTGGCCAGGGCATCAGCCCGCGCCCCCAGTTGCAGGGCATTCATATCCGTCATGATGACGCGATGGCCCAGCGCAAAGGCCTGCTGGGAGAGTGCCCAGCCAAGACCGGAGGCGGCGCCGGTAATCAGTATGGTTTTCATGGCTGCTTCCTCGGTTGTTGGCCGGCCATATAGAAGCGAAACACCTGCTCCGAGGTCTTGCGCGGGACATAACCGAATTCTTCCTTGAGGCGTCGGTTGGCCAGTACCGGCCGGTAGCGCAGGAAATTCACCTGCGCCGGAGTGTATTGGGTCAATCCAAGCCGATTGCCGAGCCACAGGGCGGCACGAATCAGCCCGGCGGGCACGGAAATCACCGGCTTGCCGAGCAGCCGGCCCAGCTCGTGAAGACTCAGGGCCCCATCTCCGGCCAGGTTATAACAGCCAGCTTTGCTCTCCAGGACTCCCTTCTGAATGATCTCCACCACATCCTGGTCCCAGATGAACACGAATGGCGACGCAGAACCGGCCACCGCCACCAGGCGCGGCTTCTCAAACAACCGGGTAATCAGATTGCGGGTGTGGGCGCCCAGCACGGTGCCCGGACGCAGCACCAGCTGCTTCAATGCCGGATGGCTCTGACGATACTCCGCCAGCAGGGCTTCCACCTGGCGCTTGTGATCCGAGTAGGCAAACTCCGGATTGCCGCGCAGGGCGTCTTCCTCATCCAGCCAGGCGGGGTTGTCTGGGTGGTAGCCATAGGCGGCGCCGGAGCTGGTCACCACCAGCTGTTCCACGCCCGCCGCCACACAGGCGTCCAGCACGTTGCGGGTGCCATTCACATCGATATCAAAATCCCGGGCCCGGTCACCGGAATCCTCCAGCACCGCGGCCAGATGCACCACTTGCTGTATCCCATGCTCACGGATCAGGTGCTTCAGGTGCGGGTCACGGATATCCATGACAAAAAACGGGAAATCGGCACTGTCATCCGCCCGGATATCCACCCCGACCACATGGTGGTCCTGGCTCAGCCGACGGGCGACCTGGCTACCAATGTAGCCGGCGGCACCGGTGATCAGGATGCGTCGTTGCATGATGCCTCCTCGCGGTTTTGGCGATCGTCATGGCCCCGCGACCACCACCAGGCCAGCAGCAGACCGGAAATCAGGTGCCAGACCCCCCAGAAGGCGGCAATCAGGATCATGCCGCTGGCCTGGGGGAAAAAGGTAAACAGGATGGCCAGCCCCAGACCGGAGTTCTGGATGCCCACTTCCATGGTGATGGCTCGGCGGTCTTGCCGGGGCAGGCCGGTGAGTCCCCCGGCGAAGGCGCCCATGCCCAGGGCCAGCAGGTTCTGCAACACCACCAGGATGACAATGCGATCCGCCGTGGCCAGAAACACCTCCATGTTGTTGCCGAAGGCCACACCGACAAACAACAAGAGCACCAGCAAGGTGATGACCCGCATGGGCTTTTCCGCCCTGGCAGCAAAACGGGGAAACAGTTTGCCGGTCATCATTCCCACCAGCAGCGGCAGGCCCAGCACCAGCGCCACCAGGATCAGGATGTTCATGCTGTCCAGCTGGATGTCTGTCAGCATCGACCGGGTATGCGGGTTGAGCCAGCCGTAGAGCGCAAAGTTGAACGGCGTCATCACCATGGCCGCCAGGCTGGAGACTGCCGTCATGCTCACCGACACGGCCACGTTGGCCCGGGCCAGCCAGGTCATGATGTTGGAGAACGAGCCCCCGGGACAGGACGCCACCAGAATCATCCCCAGGGCCATTTCCGGATCCACTTCGAAGAACCAGGTGGTCAGGCAGGTGGCCGCGGGCAGCAGTACGAACTGGGCAAGCAGACCGACAATGGGCGCATCCGGGCGCTTGAGCACCCGGCGAAAATCCTCACCGGTGAGTGACAGCGACACCCCGAACATCATAAATGCCAGGATCACATTGAGAATCAGCAGATTCTCGCTACTGAACTGCACCTCCACCTCACACCCCCTGTTTCAGGTCGGCGATGTGGGCGTTAACCGCCTTGCGATAGCTGTCCTTGTGCACGTAGTAGGCCATACGCTCAAGCTTGAGATAGTCGAAGCCCCCATCCAGCGTCTGGCCGGCTTCGGCGGTGGCTTTCTGTTCCAGCGCCTCTGCCACCGGATGGTTGTTCTCTCTGGCCTTGATATAGAGCGCCACCATTTCCGCCTGCTCATTACGCCCTTCCCAACCCAGACCAGCCGCTTCCACCATGCCCATCATGAACAGGTTACGGTGCTGGGGATGGAACACGTTCAGATACAGCTGCGGCGCATCCGCGTTATGCCAATTCAGTTCCCCGGCGTCGATAAAGGGGTAATCCAGCTTGTAGCCGGTGGCCATCAACACCAGGTCATAAACCCGGGACTGGCCATCCGCAAAGGTTACCGTGTCGCCCACCACCCCGACGATGTCGCCGTGAGGGGTAATGTCACCATGACCCAGGTGGTGCAGCACCAGGGAATTGATCACCGGGTGGGATTCATACATCCGGTAGGAAGGCTCCGGCAGTCCGTAATCACTGGGCTTGCCGACGATGAGACGGATCAGCCTGGCATCCAGGCGTTGTTTGAGACTCCGGGGCAACTTGATCTTGCCGCCGATGCTGTCGGTGGGTTTCCCGCCGATAAACTTGGGCAGGAAGTAATACCCCCGGCGCACGGACAGGTCCACACTGGCCGCCCGGTGCACCGCATCCACGGCAATATCGCAGGCAGAGTTACCGCACCCCACAATCAGCACCCGTTTGCCGTCAAACACCGAGGCATCACGATACTCGCAGGAGTGCATCAACTGCCCCTCGAACTTGCCCGGCAAACTGGCCTGATTGGGCTTGTGCAAGGTGCCATTGGCAATCAACACGCCCTGGAAGTGACGGCTTTGCGTTTCTCCGTCGCGCTCGGTGGTTACCTGCCAGCCATCGCCCTCTCGTTCCACCCGCACCACCCGCGTGGAAAATTCGTAGTGCCGATAAAGATCGAAATGACGGGCATAGGCCTGAAAATAACGCTTCATCTCACTGTGATGCGGGTAGGTGGCCACCTCATCCGGCATGGGAAATTCGCTGAACTCGGTCATGCCCTTGGAGGAGATCAGATGGGCAGACTGATACATGGTGCTGTGGGGATTATCGATATCCCACAGGCCACCCACATCGCTGTTCAGGTCGAACCCGATGAAAGGAATATCGTATTTGCTCAGGTTTCTGGCGGTGGCAAGGCCCATGGGGCCGGCGCCGATCACTGCGTACATAGCTGTCCCGATAACTATTATTATTTCCCGGATCCGGGGTTTGCCGAGTTGGACTCAGCATTTGGTATGATGTCTACTTTACGGTCGACCGGCTGCAGGCTCACGGCCAATTCGGGACCTTGCCACGGTTAATTCGGGACCGGATATCACTCCTTACCACTATGGCGCCCCCATGACGCACACCCCCACCGTGACAGTGCGCTTTACCCAGGCGATCAGCCAGGCGGCTCAACAGCTGGGCTTTGCCTTGCCCGCCAAACTGCAAAAGGCGGTCGGCGAACAGGACCGAGTCAGCCTGGCATTGCAGGGAGAGATCTGGGAAAGCTTCTGCGAGCAGGCCCAGGATCCACTGGTGGGAATCCAGTTCGGGCTGGCCCTGCAGGTCGGCCACCTGGATACCGTAGGGATGGTGCTGATGAGCTGCGACACCGTGGAAGACGCCCTGGATTCGCTGATGGATTACTACCCCATCGTCGGCGAAGGGGGGATCTTCTCCTACCGGGTGAACCAGGGCGAATGCGAGATTCGTTACCAACCCCAGTACAGCGTACGTCAGCCGGAACGGGTGGAGGCGGCCATGACCGCGCTGCTGCAACTGTCCCGCTGGACCACCGGCAACCAGTTACAGGCCAGCCGCATGACCTTCGCTCACCCGGCGCTGGACGACAATCGCCGCTACCAGTCCCTGCTCGGATTGCCGGTGCGATTTGCGGCGGAGCACAACACACTGGTACTACCCGCCAGCGACCTGACCATGCCGCTGATCCATGCCAACCCGTCCCTGTGTCATCACCTGCGCACCCTGGCAGACCAGCTGCTGGACAACCTGGGCAGCCAATCTCTCAGTGCCACCGTCCGTGACCTGCTCCGCCAGCATCCCCATTGGGGCAAGGAAAAGGTCGCCGAGCAGCTGGCCATGAGCGGGCGCCATCTGGTGCGCAAACTGGGTGAGGAAGGCAGCAGCTTCAAACTGCTGCGTGATGCGTTACTGCAAGGGATGGCGGAGACGGAATTACAGGCCGGCACCCGGCTGGCCGATATCGCCGACAAGCTGGGCTTTTCCGATGAAAGCGCCTTTTCCAAGGCCTTCAAACGCTGGACCGGCATGACGCCGGCGCAGTACAGGGAAAAGGCAGTTAATAGTGAATAGTTAACAGCGGCGCGGGGCAGCGCCGCAGTGTTTCAAACGCAAGAGGCCGCGACCAAAGTTTGGTCGCGGCCTCCTCGCTTTCAGCAATCACAAATCATGATCGCGCAGCTATTAACTGATCTCCGGCTCATGCCAGAAATCGAACTGCTGCGGAATATCCGCCATCGCTGTTTCGAAACGCGGCTCGCGTTTTTCCAGGAAGGAGGTAAAGCCGTCGCGACCGTCCCAGAATTCATTGGACCAGTAGATCATTTTTGACTCCACCGCATGGGCCTGCATGGGGTGGGCAAAGTTGGGATTGCGCCACAGCATCTGCTTGGCCAGGGCCGCCGCCACCGGGGAGCTCTTGGCGATCAGCTTGCGGGCAATGCAGCGCGCCACGTCCACCACTTCACCCTTGTCATGGGCACTGTGGAACAGCCCCGCTGCCACGCCTTCCTCGGCCATGAAGATGTCACCGCTGATCACCCATTCCATGGCTTTCTGAATGCCCACCACCCGCGGCAGGAACCAGGAGGAACAGGCTTCCGGGGTCAACCCCCGTTGGGTAAAGACAAAGCCGATCTTGCTGTTGGCCGCCACCAGACGAATGTCCATGGGCAGGGTCATGGTGATACCCACGCCAACGGCGGCGCCGTTAATCGCACCGATCACCGGCTTGCGACAGTTGTAGATGGCCAGGGACACTTCGCCACCGGAATCACGAATCTGCTCCAGGGGCGGGTCCATGCCCTCGGCATCATCGTAGCCAAACACATTGCCGCCCTCTTCCGGCTGCATTTCCATGCCGGCACAGAACACCTTGCCGGCACCGGTCACGATCACCGCGCGCACTGCGTCATTGCGGTCCGCTTCAGCAAAGGCATGGACCAGCTCATCCTTCATGCGCAGGGTAAAAGCGTTCAGCCGATCGGGACGGTTGAGGGTAATGGTAAGAATCTGTTCATCCAGATCGGTGGAAATATGCTGGTAATCCATGGAGCCTCCATCGTTATTCTTTCAGGTGCACCACCTGCACCGGTAGACCCCGAGCATACCGCGATGGCAGGGCGTCGAACATGGCGCGCAGGGTGCGATTGAGGTGGGGTTGATCGTAGAAGCCGGCGGCCACCGCCAGTTCGGTGAAATTCATGCCGCTACGCCACAAGGCCAGCGCTCGCTGGCACTTGAGGTGCAGCTGATAACGCTTGAGGGATACGCCGAGCTGTTCACGAAACAGGTGCCGGAACCGGGAGGCAGACAGATTGGCGCGCTCTGCCAGGGCATCCATGGCAGGCACCGCCTCTGCGGCACGCATCCGGCGGCAGGCGTCAGCGATTCGAGTGTCCAGAGGCAGGGGTTCGGCAAGCGCCCGCAGGCCCTGGAGAAAGAGCCGGGCGTTTTCTTCACTGCCGTTGCGCACCAGAGCCGCAATCTGGGCACAGCACCAGCGTTGCTGCCTGTCATCCAGGCCACCAAGACGGGACAGGGCCCGCCAGGCCGGCTCATCCGGATCCAGGTGAACCACCGCCACCGGCCCCTGACTGTTGAGACTCTGAGGCACATCCGGGGGCACCAGCACCACCTGTTGCTGGCACGGGCGGCCATCCACCGTGACCCGAAGCGGCTGGCTCAACCCCACCAACAGGGAGGCGGCCACATGCTGGTGGGGCTGGTTATCGATGGCAGGCATCACCATCAGCCAGCCACCCTGCCAGAGAAACAGAGGAGTCAGCGGCACATCCGGTGACGATGAGGCGTTGTCATTCATAACCGCCGATCATGCCCGCCCGGCCACGGGCGGGCAATGGGCGATCAGGCCGATAGGCGACGGCCAACGCCCAGCTTGTGTGCCAGCTCGATGCTGACAAACATGGGGCCGACCAGAAGAAACACCAGATCATCCACAAAGGAGGGTTTCTTGCCCTCCACCTTGTGGCCCCATACCTGCACCGCCCAGGCCAGCAGCCATAGCCCTGCCGCACTCCAGGCCAAGGACAGGCCGCTGCGATCCACCGCCACGATGATCGCCAGGGACACCGCCAGCCAGCCGGCCATCAGCACGGTCATGCCCAGGGACATGCGAAAATAAAACGGCATGCAGATCGCCGCCAGCAGGGTGCCGCCGTTGACCCAATAGGCCCCGGCCCCCTCCAGGCCCAGCCATTGCCCCAGCGGCAACAGCCAGAACAGCCCGAGGGTGGAAACAAAAATAGCTGGCACACAGAGGATATGAACCCACTGGTTGACCGGGTTCTGATGACTCTCGCCATAATCGGCCAGAAAGGTTTGCAGATTACGCATGACAGCTCTCCCGAGTTGTTGTTTTGAGCTGCCATGAAAGATAGCGCCCGGCCCGGACGCGGGATTGTACGCAGGGGTCATCACTGATCGGGAACAGCGGCTGCGTCTGGCATTCCTGCTGACTGGCGACCCATCGCTGATTCAGGACCGGGTCAGTCGCAACCTCGCCGGCTGTCCTTGAGGGCTCGCAACACCTGCTCACGGGTAAGCAACCCCACCAGAATGCCCTTGTCGTCCACCACCGGATAGATCTTGGGCTTCTGGGTGACCATCAGCTCGGCCACGTTCACCGCCGAGTCCTGCTCATGCACGGTGAGAGGCTCGCCATGCATGAATTCTTCCACCACCAGGCTGCCCTCGCAGTGATAGCTGGATATCAGCAACTTGCGCAGACAATCCTGCTCCGACACAAAGCCCACCACCTTGTTGTGATCATCCACCACTGGCAGACCGGTGAATTTGTGCTGCAGCAGAATGTCCACCACCTCAGTCAGCTCCGTGCCGGTTTTCACCGCCGCCGGATGCTTGGCCATCAGGGACCGCACCGTTAGTTCGCTCATGGCTGTCTCCTTGGATTGAGCCTTTATTGACTATACCACTGTGCTACCGTCAATAGCCTGTCGATAGCCCATGGGGAATATCAATGGATGACGGGGTGGCTACCGGTTCCTACAATGGGCCTTGCTGAGGAAAAGGAATTGCGAATGGTATCGCCCTGTTTACGGCTCTGTGCTGCTGTCATTTTTCTGGCCCTGTCCGCCGCGGCACAAGCCAATGGCGTTGCTGCCTGTGAAGCCGCCGGCCAGACCCTGGAGCAGCTCCAGCAGGAAAAACAGCAGCAGGCAGAAGACCTGCAACAATTGCAGCGCTATCTGAATGGTCAGGTACCCGCTCCTGAAACACTGACCCATCTGCTTGGCCAGCCCCTTGGCGAAACCGCCGCCCTGCCCGCGCCGAAACCGGCCAAACGCAACCTGCCGGACAACAAGTGTCAGGCCCTGCAAAACGATATTGATACCCTGGTCGGACAGCTGGGCCGCCAGGACCAGACACTGTATGCCCTGCGCCAGCGCTTCATCGAACTTCCCGATACCCAGCGCCAGTCTTTCGCAACCCTGGCCCGGCTCTACCAGCACCTGGAGGAACTGAGCGACGGCCAGGATGTCTCCGACCCCCCCCGACTGGCCGCCAGCGTGCTCCGCGAACATGTGCAGCAGACCTGGGCAATACTTCCTCTGCTCGGGCCGTCACCCAAGCAGGCGCTGCAACAGCTGGACCAGCTCTGGTACCAGAGCCCGGCCCTGACCCCTCCGCCCCAGCCCACCGCGCAATGGCGCGACCTGCTGCGCACTCGCCTGGAAATCCAGGGCCAGCTGCGCCAGTTGCGTGCCGACCTGTGGCAGCGCCGCTCACTGTGGAGCCAGATTGATGCCATGGGCGGCCCCTCGCAGGCTCCGGCATTACTCCGGCACGAAGGCGAACGCATCGGCCAGCGATTGCTGGATACGGCCCAGGTGATCAACCTGGATTTGCAGGAAACGGCCAAGGACAAACACTTCCTGCCGCTGGTGCAGAACAGTGTCGCGCTGATTCTGGGTATCGCCGGCTTCATGCTGTTGATTCGGCTGGCCCGGCGCACCCGCCAATGGGCCCTCAGCCTGCACGAGTCCGTGGTCAGTGCCAGTGGCGAGCGCCGCTGGTTGCGCAACGCCAGCCGTCTGATCAGTGGCCTGGCGCCGATGCTTCCCTGGGTGCTTTTGTGGGTGATTCTGGACCTGCTCACCGCACCACTGGACACCCCTTCCACCCGCATTCTGGTCTGGCTGTTACCGCTGGCCCGACTCTATGTCATTTACGGCTTGTTCTGCCTGATCGGTGAATGGCTGGTCATCCGGGTAGCACAAAGCGCCAACGCCTACCTGAGCAGCGACCAGTCCCGACAGGTTCACGACCACGCCCGTTTCATTTCCCGCTGGCTGGTGTTGCCCTGGCTTCCCCTGCTGGTGGTCTGGGAGAGCCTGGGCCCGTCTCTGCTCTATTACGTCTGCCTGGGCATCTTGCTGGTGGCCATTTACTGGGGCCTGGGCCGACTGCTGGCGCTGCGCCCCCAGGACTATCAGCGTTGCCTGCAGGCCATCCTGCCGTCCCGGCTGGACCCGCTGGCAGAAAAACTGCTCACTCCGGCGCTGTTCTGGCTGTTTGCCCCCCTGTTGCTTCCCGTTGCCCTGGCCAGTTTCCTGGTGGGTTTTGTCGATCGGGTGCTGGTGGATTTTGACTGGTACATGCGCTTCAAGGCGCGCCTTTTCCGGCTGCGCACTCGCATCAACAATGACGAAGAAGACCCCGGCAATGAACAGCCGGTAGATGAACACTACGAACGCTGGTTCGCCACCGGTCTGCCGGAAGGCAGCAAGACGCCCTTCGTGGACACCGGACTGGTCGCCGCCATGGAAAAAAATATCCAGCGCTGGCACGAGGACAAGACCGACGAAAATGCCCAGGTGGTGGTCGGCGAAAAGGGGTGTGGCAAAACGGTCAGCATCGACCGGCTGGAGCGGGCGCTGGCCGAAAGCTGCAAGGGCCTCAATCTGATCACGCTCACGGTGCCCGCCAAAACCATTGAGCCGGACGCCATCCTCGCCCTGATTGGTGACGCCCTGGATGTGGATCTGGCCAACGAGGGCCCGGCAGCGCTGGTGAAAAGTGACGAGGAACGCCAGCCCACCCTGGTGGTGCTGGACGAGGCCCAGAATTTCTTTCTCAAGGAAATCGGTGGCCTGGAAGGCTGGCGCACCGTACTCAGCCTGGTCAATGCGCGGCTGGATAATGTGTTCTGGCTGCTGATGATCAATAACCAGAGCTGGGCCTATTTGTGCAATGTGTTCGGCCGTGATTACCAGTTCCGTAATGTGGTGAAAGTGAAGCGCTGGGGACAGACCGATATCCGCTCACTGATTCTGGCGCGCAACCATCTCAGTGGTCATCGGGTTCGCTACGACGAGGTACTGCTGTCTTCCCGGGGGCCGGAAGCCGGCAATGTCCGCAACGCGGAGCAACGCTATTTCAGCCTGCTCTGGGATGCCTGTCGCGGCAATCCCATGGTGGCCCTGCGGCTGTGGCTGACCTCGGTAAAACCCCAGGGCCGGCAGGTGCTGGTGGGGCTGCCCACGCCACCCTCAGCCAGCATTCTCGACAGCATGGGCGAGAACGCCCTGTTCGTGTATGCCGCCATCGCCACCCATGAAAATCTGACCAGCCAGGAAATCAGCCATGTGACCAACCTGCCTGGCAATGTGGTGCGCTACGCGCTCAAGGGCGGCTTTGATGCCGGTTTCCTGAATAAATCCGAGGATGGCCGCTACCGGCTGAAACCCCTGTGGTATCAGCAGGTGATCAGTTACCTGACAAGGAAGAATTTGCTCAATGAATGAAGGCAATATCGTCAATGATCTGGCGGTGGTGGTTGAGCTGTTCAACATCTACGCCCTGTTGCTGCTGTTTATCGGCGGCTTTGTGCTGTGGGCACTGAACTGGGGGATCAGCAAGGCCAGCCTGAAGATCACCGAAAAGCTGCCCACCCGGCGCTTTCTGATTCTGCAGATCACCACCCTGATCGGTTTTGTGCTCTACACCGTGGGCACCGCCGCGCTGATCATCGGCGTGCTGCAGCCCCCCAAGGAATTCATGCTGGCCGCCGGTGGTTCCATCGCCGTGGCCCTGGGCTTCGCCCTCAAGGACATTGCGGCTTCCCTGGTGGCCGGCCTGCTGCTGCTGTTCGACCGCCCCTTCCGGGTCGGTGACCGGGTCAGCTTTGATGATGTGTACGGGGAGATCGTCTCCATCGGTCTGCGCACCGTGCGCCTGCAGACCCTGGACGATAACCTGGTGACCATTCCCAACTCCCGTTTCATCACCGATGTGGTGGCCTCCGGCAACTCCGGGGAACTGGATATGATGATCGTCACCGACTTTCACGTGGGCCTGGATGCAGACCTGGACGTGGCGAAAGGGATTATTGAGGAAGTGATTGTCACCAGCCGCTATGCCTACCTGAAAAAACCGGTGTCCTTTGCCATCGAGGAAGTGGAGATCGGCGATATGCTCGCCATTCGCCTGCGCTCCAAGGCCTACGTGCTGGACGTGCATTACGAGAAGGCTTTCCAGAGCGATATTGTGGTGCGGGTTTCCCGGCGCTTTCAGGAACAGCAGATTCCTCGCCCGCGGCGCGGCGGCAGCCAGCAATAGCTGGAAGGGACGATTATTTTTTCTCGTCCCGGTTTTTCGCCAACACGTCCTCCAGCTCCTCCCGGGGCATGTAGTCCAGGTCCCAGTGGCTGGTAAAGGTCTCCTTGATACGATGCCGGCCACGGTGGAGATCCTCCGGGGTGTCTCCTTCATGGGCCGGGTGATAGTCCCGCCGCTCCGGGTCGGGCGTCTCATCGTGGGAATCACGATTGGGGAAAAGCATGTCTTTCAGGGTCTTAAACCAGCGCATAAACACCTCCGTGGTGTCTTGCCACCGTAACACGCCTGTGCGACAGGAAAACATGAAGACCCGGGCAGGGTCAGCGGGCCCAAGGTCATCCCCCGGCCCACTCTGTCGAACCCGTTACGCTCGCCTTCAGCCGGCCAGATCCGATCGATCCAGCATCCGGGACAGCTTCTTCAAACCCTGCTTGCGCAGGAAGGTGCTGTCGCGCTTGGCCGGGTGAAAATCCCGTTTGTAATAGGCCAGGTAGGATTTACCCAGTTTTCGCAACCAACCCGGTTTGCCGAGCAACCAGTTCACGCCGCCGCGCACGGAGCGCCAGTCGGTGGGGTCGTCCATGCCCTTGCGCAGCTGATGGTAGTGGAAAATGGTGAAGCTGATGAATTCCAGGGTGGTGAAGGCCATTTCCGAGGTGCGCACCCAGTAGTTGCCCACCTGCTCCTGGTACACATCAAAGGCGACCGCCTTGTGTTCACTTTCTTCCACCGCATGCCATAACCAGAGCGGCAACATGCGCTCATCCATGCCCTTCAAAAAGTCCGGATGTTCCAGCATCAACTCCGCCAGCATGGCAGTGAAGTGTTCCAGGGCACAGGTCTTGGCCAGTTGCCGTTGCGGTGACAGGTGCTTGGCCATGAAGCGCATGCCGCGATTGACGAACTCATCCACCTTGCGGGTGGGGACACCCTTGGATTCCATGAAATGGTTGAAGGCATCGTGCTCGTTGCCGTGGTGGGCCTCCTGACCGATAAACCCTTTTACCTGCTCGCGCAGCAGCGGGTCGCGGAGCTGCTTCTGGTAATGACGCACGGAGCGCACAAAGAAGCGCTCCCCTTCCGGGAAGGTACAGGACAGGGCCGTCAGCAAAATGGTCTTGAACTGGTCATTATCGAACCAGTACCGGGGCATGGCCGGATCGAAGGAAAAATCCATCTTGCGGGGCTGGATATCACTGTTATTCAGTTTTTTAGGCGCGCTCGGCGACGTCGCAACCGCTTTATTGTTCATGGCAAATCCTCCTGAATAGGCTCACAGTATTCGCCAGCGCAAAATGGGACACTAGTGCAGGTTGTGCCATTTCCTGTTTCCGGTGGCCCGCAATGGCCGGCAACCGCCCTGCCTTTGTGTGTTGTCACACATCCGTTGTTCCTGCCCGCCACGCTATTCGGTCTGGCTGTCGCCTGCCTAGCGGGTATCCGCCAGGGGAGGATCGGTCTGCGCGGAAGGGACCGCGTGCACCGCCTGGTCACGACCCCGCTCCTTGGCCAGGTAGAGCCCCCGGTCAGCCTGGCGCATCAGGTCACGGCCGCTGATGCTCTGATCGGGACAGCGGGTTGCCACCCCCACGGACAAGGTGACCGGGTGCCAACTGTCGCCAGCCGGGCAACCGGCATTGTATTGACGCAACGTCATCACCAGCCGCCAGGCCACTTTCAGAGAGGCATGCACATCTGCACCGGGCAGCAACACGCCAAACTCCTCACCACCGATGCGGGCCACCTGATCACCATGGCGGGTGATGGCACCAGTGAGCAACCGTGCCACCCGCTTGAGCACCTGGTCGCCCAGGTCGTGGCCGTGGGTGTCATTGATGGCCTTGAAATAGTCCAGGTCCACAATCATTACCGACAGCCAGTCCTGCTGATGCTCTGCCTTGACCAGAGCGGCTGCCAGACACTCATCGAAGGCCCGGCGATTGGCAATGCCGGTGAGGGAATCCCGGGACGCCTGGGTCAGCGCCAGTTGCGCGGTTTTTTCCGCTACCGCCCGCTCTCTTTTCAGCACCGTGGTCCGCTGGATCATCTGGGAGAGTTGATGCATGCCGCCCACCACCAGCTGCCGGGGCAACAGCTCCAGCAACCAGCAATCGAGAAACTCACCCTCACGGGCAATACGGGTGCTGGCAATGTAGCTGTCCTGCAGCGGCGCCCGCAGGTGCAGTGCCAGGTGGGAGAATGACTGGTTGCGACGCATCACGCGCAGGAAAGCATCACTTTGCGAAGGGGAGGCCAGCAGACTCTTGATGCTCTGCGGAGCACTGCCGGCCAGCAACTGTCTCGCTCTTCGGTTCAGCCATTCCAGGCTACCGTCACCATGCACCACAAACACCGGCATGGATAGCGCATCGATCAATGCCCGGCAGTCCGCAGAAAGTGGCATCACTCACCGGAGCGAAAATACTCCCGCCCCGCCTCCATGTCGTTACCATCCAGGGAAACCACCACATGGCAGTGACCATCGCCATTGGCAATAGCCTTCTGGATATCCACCCGGGCATAGCCGGCATTTTCGGCGGCGATCACACCGAATACATTGGACGTCATCATGCACAGGGCGGGACGGCCGATGACCTTGTCACCGAACGGGCAGCGACGGTTGCCCAGCACCAGCTGACGCTCGTCCGCATGGATCAGATAAAAATCGCCATCGATACGACGCTTGAGATCCACCAGCACGGCGGCAATCTGGTGACGATCCAGCCTGGTCAGTTTCAGGGATTGAAGATAATGCGCGTTCAGTTCGTCGCCGATTTTCTGGCCCACCAGAGAGATAAATCCCTCTGCCTGGTCCATACCGGTCACTTCCTGCAGCGACTCGGCCAGGTAGCCCAGCAACTGGCGCAAGAATCGATCCTTGTCCAACCCGATTGATGCAACCTGAATCCGTTCCAAGTTCTTTTCCATATTTGCCCCCGTCTTCCCATGAGCCGGTGACGGGTTGGTGATACCGTCGTTGGCAGCCATCTCCCCCAATGGCTTCATATCTATGATTCATCGCCACTACTGTGACATCAATCACACAGTGATACTCGTGTATACCATTTACCCCCATTTGTGCGCCGCCGGTCCGCTTGCCCCGTCAGAAACCGACGAATGGAAATCAAACTGCCTGACGAAGAAACAAACGGGCAAAAATATCGCCCCCGCTTTTCTCCCGGTACAGCTGCCAGTTTGCCGGCACCACAGGCACCTCTCCGTGACGCCGGCTTTCCACATAAACCCAGGCCTTGTCCGCCAGCAACCCGTGAGATTCCAGCGCGGCACAGGCCGGTTCCGCCAGGCCCAGATCGTAGGGTGGGTCCACGAACACGAGATCAAACTGCAAGGCACTGCTGGCCAACCACTGCATGGCATCGGCGTTGTGGATGTGGATGCGATCGTCGAACAGGGGCAACAACTGACGTTTGAGATCGGCGGCCCGTTCGCGCTTTTTTTCCACCAGAACGGCCCGCTGGGCGCCACGGCTCAGGGCCTCTGCGCCCAGCACCCCGGAGCCGGCAAACAGATCCAGTACCCGCAGGCCGGGCAACTCGAACTGCAGCCAGTTGAACAGGGTTTCGCGCATGCGGTCCGACGAGGGGCGCAGATCGCCCCCCTGATCCACGAACTGCAGCCGATGACCGCGACGCTCTCCGCCAATGATGCGCACCTGCCCCTTGCTGGTAGCGCCGCCTTTGCGAGTCGAACCTCTATTCGCCACTGTCCGAGTCCTTCTCCCCGCCGTTCTCATTGTCCTGATCCTCAAGGACCTGTGGTGCCTCGGGGCCGATACTGACGATGGCCAAATCGTCCACATCCAGGGTTCGGCGGAAGGCATCGCGGATATCTTCCACGGTGACCTGACGGACTTGGCGGTTGAACCACTGCAGGTAATCCAGCGGCAGATCGTAAAAGCCGATGGCGCCGAGCTGGCCGATAATGTCACTGTTGTCGGCGGTGCTGAGGGCAAAGCTGCCCAGGATATTGGCCCGCGCCTGTTCCAGTTGCGCCTGGCTGGGACCGTCTTCAACGAACGTGTCGATCAGGTCCAGGGTCAGGGTCAGCGCCTCATCGGCATTCTCGTTGGCAGTCTTGAACTGCACCTGGAAGGGACCACCCGCCGCCATGGCCGAGAAGCCGCTGCCGATGCCGTACACATAACCCCGTTTCTGGCGCACTTCATCGGTGAGAATGGACGCGAAGCCGCCACCGCCGAGAATCTGGTTGCCCACATGCAGCGCCACGTGATCCGGGTTGCCCCGCCAGGTGGCCTGGTTGCCCAGCAGGATATGGGTCTGGGCGGAGGGGAAATTGATGTGCTCGCGTTTCCGCTCGCTGAGTGCCCCGGCCCGGGGCAACTCCGGTGCCGCCGGCCCCGCCGGCAGTGCCGCACTGATTTGTGCGGCGATTTCCTCGGCTTCACTGCGGGACAGGTCACCCACCATGGCAATCACGGTATTACCGGCGGCGTAATAGGTGTCATAGAAATCCACCAGCTGCTGGCGCTGGATCTTCGGCAGGCTCTCCATCGTCCCTTCGCTGGGCTGGCCATAGGGGTGGTCGGCAAACACCGTGCTCATGAATGCCTTGCTGACCTGGGGTCCGGGCACCTGTTGCTCCATGCGCAGCCCCTGCATGGCGCGCGTCCGCAGACGATCCAGGGCCTCCTCGGGAAAGCTGGGCGAACCGATCACCTGATTGAACAGCGCCACCACCGGCTGGCGATATTCCACCGCCGACAGGGTACGCAGGCTGATGATGCCCATGTCCCGGTAACTGCTGGAGGAAAAGCTGGCGCCACGATCTTCAAAGCCCCGGGCAATGTCGTCCACACTCAAGGCCTCCGCCCCCTGGCCGATCAGGGCACTGGTCAGGGACGCCACCCCGGGCAAGCCCTCATCCTGGGAACTGCCCGCCGCCATCACCAGACGAATGTCCAGCATGGGCAAGGCATCGCTCTGCACGAACATGACCTTGGCGCCCTGGTCCGTCTGCCAGGACTGGATATCCAGCTGCGGCGCCTGGGGCTCGCTGGCCGCCACCTGCTTTTCCGTGGTCGGGAAGCTGGCGCAGGCGCTGAGCATCAACACCGCCACCGCAGCCCCCATGATTGCTGGTAACCGCATCATTGCTCCTCCTCCTGCGCAGGCACGACATGGGCCACGGCCAGCCGTTCCGGTATCAGCCACTGGCGGGCTACCCGCTGCACATCCTCGGCGGTAACCTTGCCCAATTGTTCCTCGAACTGCTTGGCCAGATCGATATCCAGACCCAGGGTACTGAGCATGCCCAACTCCATGGCCTGCCCCATCACCGAGTCCTTTTCGAACACCTGGCTGGCCAGCACGCCGGCCCGCACCCGCGCCATTTCATCTTCACTGGGCAAGGTGGTCTGCAGGGTCTTGATCTGCTCGCGCAGAGCCTGTTCTACCTGCTCGAGGGTGACACCCGGATTGGGAGTCGCTGTCAGCGTAAAGGTGCCATCGCCGCGCTGGATGCCGCTGTAGCCGGCACCGGCACCGGCCACCAGCTTCTCACCGCGCACCAGATCGGTTTCGATGCGGGCACTCATGCCACCGTCCAGCACACCGGCGAGCATGGTCAGGGCGTAGAAGTCCTGCTTCTGTTCTGCGGTGACCAGGGAAGGCACGTTATAGAGCATGTAGAGGGCGGGCACTTGCACCGCCATGGCCAGATCCAGACGCCGCTCGCCAGCGGCAGGATTGACCGTCTGTATTGGCCGCGGCGGGGTGGTACCGGCGGGCAGATCGCTGAAGAAGCGGCGCACCAGCGGCTCTACCTGATCGCGGGTCACATCACCGGCGACCACCAGGGTGGCATTCCCCGGCACATAAAAGCGGTCATACCAGCTGCGCGCCTGCTCCGGCTGCAACTGGGCCAGCAGCGAACGCCAGCCGATGATCGGGTGGGCATAACCGGTACCCGGCCGGGCCACCGCCTGGAATTTTTCCCAGGCCAGGGCATTGGGGTTGTCGTCGGTACGGGTGCGGCGCTCTTCCAGCACCACCTGCAACTCCCGGTAAAACTCGTCGTCGTCGATCTTCAGGTTGCCCAGTCGCTCCGCTTCCAGTTCCAGCGCCAGCGGCAGCCGCGACGCCTCGTACTGCTGGAAATAGGCGGTGTAGTCATAACTGGTGAAAGCATTGTCACTGCCTCCATAGCGGGCCACCAGTTTGGAGAAGTCCCCCGGCCCCAGTCGCTCGGTGCCCTTGAACATCATGTGCTCGAGCACATGGGCCAGACCCGTTTCATAGGGCGCTTCGTCGATGCTGCCGGCCTTGAACCAGACCATCACGGTCACCACGGGTGCCCGATGATCCTCACGGATCAGCACTTTCAGGCCGTTATCCAGGGTAAAGGCATGGGTGGGCAGCTCGGCCCGGGCGGTCAGACTCCAGAGAATGGCCGCCAGTGCCACCATGAGTTGTCTCATGCATTGTCCTCATTGTGTCGCCCCCGGAAGCTGCTCCCCCGTGAGCGAAGTGTTAGGATAGCCGCGCGTTCGCTGTCAGGCTGCTGCAAGCCCGCCAGACAAACGCAAACCCTGCAGGAGGGCGCATTTTATTTATCGCCGGCCGGCAGTCTGTCGAACTCAGGCTGCCAGCATACCGGTTTACTGCCCTGTCCTTGCAGCCTCATTGCAAAGGAAGAGGCCCGATTTACCCTCTTCGCGATTGGATAAGACTGAACATGAGCGACGAAGTTTCCCGCGACGACGACAACGCCCCGAAGCCGGAAGAAAAAA
>NZ_LWEJ01000241.1:0-51001 GCF_001635525.1 Alcanivorax sp. HI0007 | reverse complement strand
CCCTGGAAAATCCGGGTGAAGCCCCCTCGGGTTACAAGAACCTGGCCAGCGAAATCAAGGACTGCTCCAGCGAGAATCCTGCCTCCACCAAGCAGACCTTCTTGCGTGACCCGCTCTTTTATATCTATACCTCCGGGACGACCGGGCTACCCAAGGCGGTGGTGTTCAATCATGGTCGTTGGGAAAAAGCCTACGGTGGCTTTGGCTACTCTGCGGTGCGCCTGAACAAGGAAGACCGTCTCTACACCACCTTGCCCTTCTACCACGCCACCGGCATGGTCATCTGCTGGACATCGGTACTGGCACCCGCCGGCACCCTGGTACTGGCGCGCAAGTTCTCCGCCAGTGGTTTCTGGGATGACGTTCGCCGCCACGGTTGTACCGCATTCGGCTATGTGGGGGAGCTGTGTCGCTACCTGCACGAGCAGCCGGAAAAACCCAATGACCAGGACAACAAGATTCACACCATTGTTGGCAACGGCCTGCGCCCGAGCATCTGGAAGGATTTCAAGGAGCGTTTCGGCATTGAGCGTGTGGTTGAGCTGTATGCCTCCTCCGAGGGCAACGTGGCCTTCACCAATGTGTTCAACTTCGACAACACCGTGGGCTTCTCACCGGTCAGCTATGCCATCGTCAAGTACGACAAGGAAAAGGACGAACCGGTACGGGACAGCAACGGCAACATGATCAAGGTAGGCAAGGGCGAATCCGGCCTGATGCTCGGCGAGATCACTGACAAGACCCCGTTCGATGGCTACACGGACCCGGAAAAGACCGAGAAATCCATTTTCCGTAATGTCTTCAAGAAAGGCGATGCCTGGTTCAACACCGGCGACATGATGCGTGATATCGGCTTCCGTCATGCACAGTTCGTGGATCGCCTGGGTGACACCTTCCGCTGGAAAGGCGAGAACGTATCTACCACCGAGGTGGAGCAGATCCTGGACGGGTTCGATGGCATTCAGGAATCCGTGGTTTACGGGGTGGAAATTCCCAATACCAACGGCCGGGCCGGCATGGCACAGGTTCGCCTGACCAGCCACCACAGCGAATTCGACTTCCAGGGCCTGTGTGCCTACCTGAAGCGTGAGCTGCCCCCCTACGCCATTCCTGTCTTCCTGCGCATCAACGAACAGGCCATGGAAACCACGGGCACCTTCAAGCACCAGAAAAACAAGCTCAAAGAGCAGAAGTATGACCTGAGCCAGCAGGACAATGCGGTGTACGTATTGCTTCCCAAGGCCGACTGCTACCAGCAGCTGGACAAGGCAACCCAGGAAAGCATCGACAACGGCGAACACCGTTTCTGATCCTTTTCCGGTTTGTCCTGAAAAAAGGGTGCCTTCGGGCACCCTTTTTTCGTTCATCAGGGATTAGCGGAAACGAGAGCGCGGCTCGCAGCCAAGACGTCAGACGGCTGGCGCCGGGATCTCCTTCCGGATGACAGAACAACCCTGGATCAACCCCTCAATGCCACACGGATCCCGTAGAGTGCACTGAGCCTAGGGCGAACTGCACCATCAAACGCCGGGTCGGTAAAGCTCGCATCAGGCTCAGCGAACCCAGGGTGTTTGCGACCTAAACAGGTTCCCCGCAGCATTGGGCAGCCCAATCCCCTGCCAACACGTTATTCTCCTCACGCCCTCTCCCCGAGAGTGATTTTCCCCGTGCCTTCGGTAACGCAAAACCGGACATCGTGGAGCGCCGGTGCCCCTGCCATGGCAGCCGTTTGCCCCCTTGATTTCATCAATACACGATGGCTGAATTCTTCCACACCCCGGCAACTATCCCCATGCGCTGTGGACAACTCTGTGCAGGACCTCAGGAAAACACGCTGAACCCCTTTAATGGCAAGGCTTTCGGCTGTTTGCATGATTTTCCACCAGGACAGGGATTGACAGATCGGGACGGACTCCGGGCCGGTCATCGCCCTTCTTGATGTTACCCACATAATCTGTGGATAAAATTGTGGAGAAGCTGAGAAGAATCGCCGCAAGGCCACGGAAAAAGGCCATCGTCTCTGAATGCCTGATATTTACACAATCAGCAAAACTGATAATTCTCAGCAACTTAGCGCTACTCTTCGCGAAATAAAAAATGACAAAGGGGTGACAGGCCCTCCCCCTGGCCCTGTCACAAGCTTGTGTAAAAGCGCCATTAATTGCTTGAATTGAACCCGGCAGGAGGGGACGCCTGCTGATTAATACTCCCCCTGATCAGCAGGGCCCGATTCTTTTCCACAGAAGCTGTGGATAAACCTGTGCATAGCCAGTACACAACCGCCCTATCTCACCGGTTTTTCACGGCTATTGACGACATGGCTATTTTTTAACCAATAAATAAAATCATTAATATTCAATTGGTTACGCTGTTTTTTATGGCCTATTCACGGGTTTGTCATATTTTATTGTAGAAAAAGCCCATTGACAGAAACCTGTGAACAAAATTAGGGCATGAAGACGTTACCAAGGGTGACAGCGTGGCACACCCGTTCCGGACAACTGCTGGGCGATCCCCCCAGTGAATGATTCACAGATGGAACAAACCACCCGGTAAGACGGTAACGCGCACAAAGAGATTGTCGTGGTGATCCTGGGGGCGTCGTGTAAACCGGAGACAAAAAAAACGGGTACCAAGGGGGTACCCGTTAAAAGACACCACTAAGGGGTTAGCGGTGTGCGCTACAACACTGTTTGGCGCCTCAGCTCTTCTTGCGGCTGCGGCGTTTTGGAGCTGCGGGGTCAGAGGAGGCAGACACATCGTCCTCCGCCTTGTTCAGAGCGCTGGTCAGCTCCTGAACCCGTTTCTCCAGCTCTTCGACTTCCCGCTTGTTGGGCAGGCCCAGACGGGACAGCGCCTTGTTCAGGCGATCATCGAAGGCTTTCTCCATCTTTTCCATGGTTTCGCCGGTATGGTGACGAACCCGTTCCTTGATCTCTTCCACACGGGACTCGGTCTTGTCCTTGGTGTGGCGCTCCACTTCGCGGCCGGCTTCAACCAGGGCATCAAAAAAACCACTGCCCTCTTCCTCGGCCCTTGCGAAGGCACCCAGACCCGCCAGCCAAATCTGGTGGGTATACTTGCGAATATCTCTTGAGGCACCACTCAGGGCCTTCAACGGGCTAGTATTCCGCCCTTCTTTCTCATTCTCGTTATCGGACATAATCCAAACTCCCGAAGGCAATTCCACGAGCGAATGCAGCGGGAACAACACGCAACACCGTGAGCACGTGGGGTAAATTATAGGGGGGTAGTGATACAGGTTTGCACAGGGTTGTCTGACAATTATTCAATCAATAATTATGTGATCAATTTCTCATCAGCACGGGCAATTATTCACCCAGATCATCCTCATCCGGCCGCCGGTTCCCAATCAGCCCCATGCCGCGGGCAAGATCCCGGGCACTGTTGCGGATCACATCCCGGGAACGACCGGTCAACAAATCCACAAACCGTTTTCTCAGGCGCTCTTCGAGCTGGTTGGCACCGTCTTCGAGACGACGGTCCACCTTGCGCTCGATTTTCGGCCCCAGATAGAAGTGACCGATCAGCCCCAGCACCACCAGGGTCAACAGGGAAGAGGCTCCCGCCGCCGCAAACAACAACCACCCCAGGGTGGCAATGTCTATCTGCAGCGTATCCATCAAGCCGCTCCGAACATGAACAGCAGTTGCCCGACCCCGGCCATGGCGCCGAGGAAGCCACCCACCACAATCAGGATCCATTCATCTTCCTGGAAAGCCGGGCGCAACAGGTCCTGGAACTCTTCAGAGCTGAGTGCCTGCATACGCTCTGCCATGAGCTTCTCGACGATCAGGCCACGCTCCTTGTTAAAGCCCTGGTCCTCGAACGGCTCTACCGCCAGATCCACAGCCTTGTCTTCCACAGCCTTCTTGAGATCGGCATATCCTTCCGGGCCCACCGTCAACTGGGCAGCGGTTCGCACCACCCCGCCATTGAGCAGGGGCTTGAGGTGGCGCTTGATAAGGGCTTTCGTGCGATCTCCACGGGGGCCATTGACCACCTGGTACATGATATTGCGCAGGGTAATCACTTCATCGGTGGAAAGACGGGCAAAGGATTCGGCCACATCCTTCTGGCGCTTCAGGAAAAGCCCCTGTATCCGGAAAGGCCCAATCTTCACAGGGTTGAGCGGCCGGAAAATCAGGTTCAGCGCCAGCCAGTTGGTGGCGATACCGACGATAAAGCCGAAGAATGGCAGCACCCAGTTTTCCGGCACAAAGATAAACACCGGCACCTGGATCAGACCGAAGAGAAACCCGAAGTAAAACCCTGAGTTGGTGATAAAACGGAATTCCGGGTCACCCACTTCCTGGAACATCTGCACCATGAGCGCCTTGTCTTCGCTCATCTGGGTGGTGACCATGTGCTTCATGTCCACCAGGCTGTCCAGGTTGCGGCTGATGTCATCAACCACATTGTCCATGACCGCGGGAATCGCACGGCGGGCACGGGCGTAGACACGCTTGCGCACCAGCAAAGGCAGGTTTTCCCAGAGCACCGCATTGCGCTCGGTCATCACCTCATCGGTGTATTCTTCGATTCGGGACTGGATGGTGCGGGTAAGGTGGGCAGAAATCTTCTCCGGTTCCATCTCGCGAAAGAACTCGTCCAGACTGCCCAGTTTGGAAAGGGCCTTGTCGACCACTATACCTGCCATCTTTTCGACCTTGGAGGGAATGATTCCCTGCCAGCCGAAGATGGGCCGAATACCAATGAATTCCAGCGGATAGAACGTCATTTTGACGGCCATCCAGTTGGTGATCCACCCTACGGCACCGGCGATGAAAGGTATACTGACGTACTTCCAGAAATCCGGGTACGAAAGCAATGATTCCAGCATTGAAAAACAACTCCCCTCCAAGGGCTTATGCACTGTAACGCGACAGCGCCAAGACAAACATATCCCGCTTTCGCCAATCCCGGTCTAAAAAGCCAATGTCGTTTGAAGGCAGCAACCTATCATGGGAGGTGCCCTTGAGGGCACCTCCGCTAGCCGGTTGCTACCTCTGCGGCTCCTGAAGCGTGCAGCTGTTGTGCTTCGTCACGACGGACAGGGTGGTTCCCTTTCCTAGTGGCGAAGCGCAGCAGATGTGCGCTTCAGGAGCCGCCCTTCGGGGCTTCCAGGCTGGCCCGCACTCGTTGTTGCAATTTCTCGACAGGCAACCAGCATGCCTTCAAAATTGCGCCTAGATTGCGAACCAGCCTGAAAGCCAGAGGCAGTAACCGGCTAACGGAGGTGCCCTTTATTATAAAAGTCCCTAGTATAGGTAGACGGGCCGCTAAATATAAGCAAGATAACGTAATTTTTGGCAACAAATCGGGACCCCAAGCGACAACGCGGTCTCATTTCAGGACAGGATTTTCCGTCATTTATGCCTCAGACCGGTAGTTTTCCCCAGCTGATTGTGCTCGGTGGTTTGGAGAGCGCATTGAACCAGGCGCTCACAGGTAGCCAGCCCGGCCGCGACAGGTTA
The DNA here is from genome assembly GCF_001635525.1 of Alcanivorax sp. HI0007. Lineage (NCBI taxonomy): Bacteria > Pseudomonadati > Pseudomonadota > Gammaproteobacteria > Oceanospirillales > Alcanivoracaceae > Alcanivorax > Alcanivorax sp. HI0007. The sequence continues at coordinate 45,503 of NZ_LWEJ01000241.1, read as the reverse complement.
GCCGCACTGCACGGCACCGTCGTGCGGATCCGTGCGGAGCGTCCACTGTGGGTGCTTTACGTGCTGATCTATGAAGACGGGGTGGAACTGCTTACCGACTACGAAGGCAATGTCGATATCCGTGTACGCGGCCCCCTGGGCGCCATGGTCCACTGGCTGTTTGCCAGCGAACCCCTCACCGAACATGAATCCCTGCGGGTTACCGGCAGCGATCGACAGATCGCCCAACTCAATGAGCTGATCGAGAATTTCAGCCTGTGGCCACTGGTGCGCAACTGGCTGGACGATCATGTCCGGCTCAAGGAGCTGCTTGACCTGCTGCGTCGGGAAGATCCCGTGTGGCTGGAAAAGCTGGCCACCCTGCCCCAACAGGTGGGCGACCTGGCGGAACAGGTTGCACGTCAACAATTGATCCAGGAAGACATTCTCGAGGAACTCCGCCACCTGCGCGGCGAACTTCGCCGGGCCCGCAAGCTGGACCAGTTCTTCACCCTCACAGGCACCCTGCTGATCCTGTTGTCCCTGTTGAAGGCATCGTCTCTCTGGGAGACCACCTGGCAGGCCCTGCAGCAGGACGTATTGTCCCTGGCCATGCTGAGTCTGGGTATCGCCTTCCTGCTGGCGCGACTGCTGCCGGCCAGGGGCAGGCTATAGGCCAGGCGCCACCCCCGCTTTTCCCGTTGGAGAAAGGGTCGTGCTATCGATTCTTTTTCGGCGCGCCAAAAATCTGGCCGAGGCGCTCACCGACCATCTCAGCACTGGTCCGTGCCAGGCTACGGCTGGCTCCCTCCAACACTTCCCGGGAGGGCAGATTGCGAACGCCATCCACCAGCCCGCGACGCACGCCCTCTTCGACTCGCGCGGAAAGCACCTGGGCGGCTTTCTCCACCTGTTCATCCAGCTCTTGCTGCATGCTGTCTCGCAGACGCGGCTGGAAGTAGAACCGCCCCCACAGGGCGACCACTGCCAGCGTCATGGCGGAGCTCAGCACAGCCGTCGCAATTACCCAGATCATGGACATGTCGTCACTTCCTCATCACTTATCCGCTCTAATTGGCTGATAAAAAACCAGTTTTGGTAACAGAGCCAGACATTGTTGTTAAATAAAGTATGCGCCCGATGCCTGCCTCGTGGGAAATCATTACAGTGAATCCACGGGAAGGGATACCCACATTCAAGAGCCGATACACGCTCCCAGAGAAGGAACGTCATCTTAATGTGTGGCCCCGAGGTACCCAATGACTGCCGTGACAACCAGCAGCAGTGCGAATAGCCATAGTCAGCAGATGATTCAGCAGGCGATGTCTCTCAGCCGGCGACATAATCAGCCGCTGAGTATCCTCGCCATTCGCTTCCAGGAACTGGAATCCATCCAGGCGGATATCGGTGTCGAACGCATTGAGCGACTGCTTGCCCGGGTGCGGCATCTGTTACATGCCAGAAAACGGTGCGAAGACGGCCTGATGAGCTGGCAGTCGGGACAAGCGCTGTTCCTGGTATTGCCGGCCACCGCCGTGGATGGCGCCATGGCAATGGCAACCCGCTTGCAACAGTGGTTCACCAGCCAGGAGTTTGAACTGGATGAGTTCCGGGTTTTTCTGACCACCCGAATTGGCGTGCACTGCGCCAATCACCAGGAAAAAGAGAGCGTCATGCAGTTATTCAATCAGGCGCTCAATAGCCTGGAAGACGCCACCGACACAGATCGGATTGCATTGAGCCAACCGGCACAACAGCAGCTTGCCGCGTTGAAATCCGCCCCCGAAACCGCGGATCCACTCTCCCGGGAACTGCGCAAACTGGCCAATGACGGCAACGAGGAATCACTGCTTGAAGTGCTGTCCCCCGCACTTTGCATGCTGGATGAGCGGCTGCGATTAAAACTGGTGGATCGGCTGCTGGAAGCTTCCACACAGACAGTCGTTAATGGTTAGTGGGCTGTTGGGCCAGCGGGGTGTCACCGCGGACCAATGCCTCCTGGCCTGCAATCCGTTCCATCCCGGACTCAGGGTTTGCGGGCCATAAGCACCGCCCGGCGCGGCGCCGGATACCCCTCACGGGTCCGCGCGGGATTGCTGGCGTCGAGAAAGTCCGGTAGCGACTGGAACCGCATCCACTCGGTCGCCCGCTGTTCTTCCACGGTGGTGTCACTCTCATCGACACAGCGAATATCTACAAAACCACAGCGATGCAGCCAGCGTTCCAGCATGGCCACCGAAGGCAGAAAGAACACATTACGCATGGCCGCATAGCGGTCTTCGGGCATCAGCACGGTCTGTTCATCCCCTTCCACCACCAGGGTTTCCAGCACCAGCTCCCCGCCTTCACCCAGCACCGCTTTGAGTTCCAACAGGTGGTCCAGCGGAGAGCGCCGGTGATAGAGCACGCCCATGGAAAATACCGTATCGAAGTTCTCTGTCTGTGCCGGTAACTCTTCCATCCGCAACGGCAGAAACCAGACCGGCACCGACGGCGCAAAACGACGCACCGCCAGATACTGCACCAGAAACAAAATTGTTGGATCGATGCCCACCACTTGTTTGGCACCGGCCGCTGCCATTCGCCAGCAGTGGTAGCCACTGCCACAGCCCACATCCAGTACCCGCCGTCCGGCCAGGGGCGACAAGTGCGGCGCCACCCGCTGCCACTTCCAGTCAGAGTGCCACTCGGTATCGATATGCACACCGAAGAAATCAAACGGCCCCTTGCGCCAGGGAATCAGGCCCTGCAAAGCCGCTTTGACTTCCGCCGGGTCAACCTCTCCCGGCTGGCCGATGCGCAGGGTATCCGCCGAAAGATCACACTCCGCCGGCCCCTCGGGTAACGCATTCAGCGCCGCCAGCCAGCGGGGCAGATCGCCGTGGGGTTTGTCCAGAAGGCGCTCGCGGCACAGGGCCATCAGCACGTCTCGTTCTGGCTGGGCATAAAGCTCGCGCAGCGCCGCTTCGCACTGCTGTAGATAATCCCTCAGCATCAGCGCACCGCCAGCAGGGAGATGAAATTGAAACAGCGGAACCAGACGTGGATTTCCCGGTAACCGGCCTGGCGCAGGCGCGCCTCATGGTCGGCCAGGGTTTCCGGAATCAGAACGTTTTCCAGTGCCGTGCGCTTCTGGCTGATTTCCAGATCCGAATAACCGTTGTTGCGCTTGAAGGCATGGTGCAGTTCGGTCTGCAGGGCATTCTCCCCATCATCCGCAAACCGGATCTTCTCCGAGAGCACCAGAATACCGCCGGGTACCGTGGCGTCAGCAAGGCGCTGGATCAGCCCGTCACGCTTGTCCGGCGCGATGAACTGCAGGGTGAAATTCAGCACCGCCATAGAGCACGGTTCAAACGCCATGCTGGCCACGTCCCCTTCCCGCAGAGACACCCGCTCACTTTGTCCGGTTTCCGCTATCAGGGTGCGGGCCTGACGGATCATGGCCTCAGAATTGTCCACAGCAATCAGCCGGTTGCCCCGGTCGGCGGTAAGGGTCGCCATGGCGGTGGTTGCCGCCCCCAGGGAGCAACCAAGATCATAGAGGCAGGTATCCGGCTGGGCATATCGGGCCGCCAGCACCCCGATCATGTCGATAATGGTGGCATAACCCGGCACCGAGCGTCGGATCATGTCAGGAAAGACACGTACCACAGTGTCATCGAAGGAGAAACGGGCCACCTGCTGGTGGGCCGTGGCGTAAATGCGGTCCTGCTGATCAGACATAGGGGTTCCGATATCACAATGCGGGGCGGATTATAGCGGGTGATACCGGTGGGTAGAAATGGCCGCAGGGGCCCGTGTAGATGAGAGCCTCTTTTTCAGGGATCAGGCGCCAGGCCGTTGCTTGCGCGGGTCCGGGCGGCTTCGCCCTACCCCCACGGCTCGCTTACTTCAGGCTGACACGCAGATTGGGATTGAAGTCCTCATCGGCCAGGTCGCTCAGATAATCTTGTACAAAATCCTGAACCTGGCTGTCACCCTGCTCGCCCAGGCGCTGCAACGCCTCTTTCAGGGGCATCGTTTGCCCGCGGAGTGCCACCTGGGATGCCGTCAGGTTCAGGCCCAGGTCAATCACGGCATACTCCAGATTCTCTGCCTGCCGTGCCAGCACCATTTTTTCCAGCACGCTGCTGCCATCCTGACAGGACAACGAGAGCACCTGCTCGCCGGAGGTCAGCGCCAACTCATCGCTCTCGATCATGTCATCCACCAGGGCGCCAAACGCGCTCTCCTGGCTTGCGGCTAGGCATAACCGTTCATTCATACCGGCACTGATTTGTGCCTGGGCCGGCAGCGCAATGACAGCACACAGGACAAAAGACAAATAACGCATGGAGAAACCCTCTATCCCAAAACCCGAAAGATACAATCGTCGGTGGCGGATTATACGAATTAAACACTACATAAGTTAACCATTATCACACATAAAGATGGATAAAAAATGACAAATGGTAGTATTTCGTCGTTCATCTATCAGTCACGAATAATTCCTAGGATGCCTGAGGCGCCCTACGAAACAGGCACAACAATTGCTTGGGGACAGAGATAAAGTAACGGGGGAAACCGATATGCAGCAGTTCCGCGAACACCGCCCAACCAACGCCCTGACCCCGGGAGCCCTGCTTCTGATGTTCTTTGGCGTGGTGCTGGCCCTGCAGGATGTGCAATGGCAACTGGTCAGCATGGCCAGCTTCCATGCCGGTGTCAGTCTGACTGCGGTGGCATTGTGTATTCATCTCTGCCGGCGCCATCGGGCCTGGAGGCTGGAATTGCTGGTGCTGGTCATGCTGGGCGTACTGCTGACGCTGGCGCCCTTGCTGCCGCCGCCCTTCCAGGACTTCTTCGAATACCTTACGCCTTGATGCCCAGGTACTGATGAATGGCCTCCCGCAGGGCGCTCAGGGACAGAGGCTTGATCAGCTGCCCGTTCATCCCGGACCGCGCTACCCGGCCGCCCAGTTCGGACACCGCGTGAGCGCTTAACGCCAGAATCTGGCAAGGGGGCCAGGATTCCCGGGCTTCACAATCGCGCATTCGCCCGGCACTGGTGAACCCGTCCATCACCGGCATATCCAGGTCCATCAATACCAGGTCGTATTCACCGGCAGCGTCCCGGAACCTTTCCAGCGCCCGGGCGCCATCCTCGGCAATATCAATCCGGCTGATACCCAGTCTCTCCAGGTAGCCCTTGGTTACCATCTGGTTCACCGGGTTATCCTCCACCACCAGCACCTGGAGAGAGGCAACGGCTTCCTCCCCGTGGACCTGTGACAGCACCGGAATACTTCTCGGCATCTGCCACCCCAGCAGCTGCTTGAGTTCGTTGACTGTCAGCACCGAACGTCGCAATAGCTGAACCTGCGGGGGCAGCCAGTTCGGCGCCTCACTGCGCATCCCGGTCAGCAGCAGAATCTGAAGAGGTACCTGGCTGATGCGCACCAACTGCAGGGTTTCCTCCAGCAAATCCTGATCCGGCATGCCATTGATCAGTAACACCCTGGCACCCTCCAGCGAACCCAGCGCCGCCAGTTGAGAGTGATTACTGACCCGTCGCACTGATTTGAATCGCGGGTCTGCTTGCAACCAGTCCGCCAGGTTGCCCTGCACGTCCCATAACCAGGCAGGAGGTGCTTCCTGCTCCACCGTGGGCACATCCTCCTTGACCGCCAGCATCTGGATACTGAAGCTGAAACGGGCGCCTTTACCGGGAGCGCTTTCCACATGGATATCGCCCCCCATCAAGCCCACCAGCTCCCGGCTGATGGACAAGCCCAGCCCCGTCCCCCCGAAACGTTTGGCGGTATCCGCCGATGCCTGGGCAAAATGCTGGAACAGTCGCGCCTGCTCTTCCTGGCTCAATCCGATACCGGTATCGCTCACCGCAAAGCTGAACAGGGGCATCTCATCACTGACCTGACGATAGGCCAGTGATAGCACCACCCTGCCATTGCGGGTAAATTTAACCGCATTGCCCAACAGATTGATCAGTACCTGACGCAACCGGGTGGGATCGCCGACCACCCGTGAAGGCGTCTGACTGTCCATATCAAGGAGCACCAGCGTGCCGTTATCGCTGGCAGGCAGATTGAACATCTGGGCACATTCGGCCATCAGCAACGGCAGATCAAACTCCTCTTCCGCCAGTTGCAGTTTGCCTGCCTCAATCTTGGCGAAATCCAGCACATCATTAATCAGGGCGTTCAGGGTCCGCCCGGCGCTGTCGATCAGGCTGATATATTCCTGCTGGCGGGGTGTAGGGTCGGTCTCACGCAACAACTCTGCCAGGCCAATCACACCATTAAGGGGGGTACGGATCTCGTGACTCATGCGAGCCAGAAACTGGCCTTTCGCCTGGCTTTCCGCCCTGGCACTGATGGCACGGGAGTTGGAACGATACACCAGCATCGCCAGCCCCAATACCAGGGCGTATAGCAACAGCACCGCCAGCATCAGGAAAATGGTGTCCCTCAGTTTTTCCTGGCGCGCCTGGTCCACCAGCTTCACCGATAGTTGCACCAGACTTTCAGACAGACCTTCCAGAGATTGCATGGCATGGCGGCTGCGATCATAGGCCTGTTCCCAGCTGACCTGGACCCGGGGAGCCAGAATCAGCTCCTGCTCGGACCACAGCAGGAAGCGTTGCAGTTCATCTTTCACCAGACGCCACTGCTGCTGTAATTCAATGACCCCGGTCCGGGCGGACAGGGCCTTGATCTCGCTGTCGATGATCGACAGCTGCTGCAGCAGTCGTTGCCAGGCGTTTTCCAGACGACGGGCATCATTGTCGCCCAGATACCCCCCACGCTGGCTGACATAAAGCGCCAGGGCACGAATCAGACCGATATCGTTCTGCGCCTGGCGGAACGATCCCAGGGTCAGCGATAACACCTCATTGGGCTCCAGCCCCTCACCGACGGCCATATCCGACGCAATCAGCACCGACGCCAGGGCATTGGCCAGACGCTGAGCGATGCGATTGACGTTATCGTAGGGACCCGCCACGTCTTCCAGGGGGATGCCGGTTTTCACGGTCAGGCCGGACCAGGTTTCACTGAGCAGTCCCGCCTGATCATTGAGGCCCGGAATATCCCGTTGGCGGGCTTGCTCCAGGAAAGCCTGCAGCCGGCCATCTGCCCTCGCCTCGCTGAGTTCAAAGCGGGACACGATCTCCGGGGTCTGGGCATGAATCATCACCGGAGCCAGATCACGCATATCATCCAGGGGAGAAAAGGCCGCCAGGCCGCTTTCAAAGAGTCGGAGGTCGCCTTCAAGGGTCTTGTAACCCACCAGCAGATCCAGGCGATGCTGAACAATCAGAAAAGAGGCGATGGCAAAGGGGACGGTAATGATGGCCAGCAACAGAGCCATTGCAACGCCGGTGCGCATGCCGTTATGTGATGGTCTTTCCATCCGCCTTCCCCTATAAAGGGTATTCTCACGGGGTATCTTGTATTGTGCCACCAGAACGCCACCATCACATCATGGAACCCGGAACACCTTGCCTGATGATGCCCACATTGATTGTAAAAGTTGCCCGTTTCTTACCGCTTAGCGCGCTTTTCGCCCTAATGGCCTGCCAGACCCCACCCAGCAGCGAGCCGTCCATCGATGCCCAGAAGCTGCCCAGGCTCAGCACGGACAGCAGCCAGACCGGGAGCCTGCCGGTGGCCCCCACCACCAAGGCCGTGGATCTGTCGCATTTCCGGATACCCCAGACCCTGGCGGGCCTGAAGCTGGACGGGGAAATCAGCTCCCAACGGGGCCGCACCCTGCACTACCGCAGCGAGGATAAGAAAGAACAATTGTCTCTCACACTCAGCGGGCTGCCGGCGGGCTGGGACAGCATGCCGGCGGAACGCGCTGTCGCCAGCTATTACAGTGAAGTGCGCCAACGGCGAGTAAACCAGGCCCTGCAGGACAGCGCCAACGCGCTGACCATCGTCAGCGAGACCTTGCTGGACCTGGAGGGCCAACCCTCCGCCCAGGCACAAATGCGATGGGTGGAAAAAGGCCGCCCGATCCAGAACCAGTCACTGCTGGTCACCCTGGTCGATGGGGCCTTTATCCGCATCAACAACGCCAGCTATCAACAGAATCCCCGCTGGCTACTGCAACATGGCAAGCGGGCCCTGGCCGAGTTCAAGGCGGCACAGGATAAGAGCGAATAATCCCAGGGACGAGAAGCGAGTTACGAGTCGCGAAAGGCAACCCCTCTATGCATTTCGAAACTCGTATCTCGCAACTCGCTTCTCGCCGCACCATCGCAGGAGATGCTGCAGCCTGTTAATGGTGATTCCCGCGAGGTATCCTGCCCTACCCTCAGGTGCCAAGCGCAGATCCGCCCCAGGTCGTGATGACAAGTTCCCCCTTTTCCCCCATTCAACCGGCCAGCATTGACTGGCAGGACACCACCCCGGTAGCGGTGGACTTTGACGATCCCTATTTCTCCCGGCAGGACGGCGCGTCGGAAAGTGATTACGTCTTTTTGCAGGGCAACCGCCTGACAGAGCGCTTCCGTGAGCTGCCTGCCGCCGGCACCTTTGTGATCGGTGAAACCGGCTTCGGCACCGGTCTGAATTGCCTGCTGGCCGCCCGGCAGTTTCTGGAAAACGCCCCGCACAGCGCCCGTTTGCACCTGGTCTCCGTGGAAAAGCACCCGTTACGCAAAGCGGACCTGAGCCGGGCCCTGAGCCACTGGCCACCCCTGGACGCCCTGGCACAACGATTGCTGGCAGAGTATCCCGCGCCGACCCCGGGCTTTCACCGTGTGCAGCTGCACCCCCGTGTACAGCTGACCTTGCTTTACGGCGATGCCCTGTCTCTGTGGCCACAGTTCTCCCATCCGGTGGATGCCTGGTTTCTGGACGGCTTTGCCCCGGCCCGCAACCCGGACATGTGGCACCCGGCGCTGTTTGCCCAATTGGCCAGACTGAGCCGCCCCGGTACCACCCTGGCAACCTTTACTGCCGCCGGCTTTGTCCGCCGCGGGTTGGCGGAGGCGGGCTTTGTCATGGAAAAACGCGACGGCTTCGGCCACAAACGACATATGCTGGTTGGCCGGATTGAAGGCGACCAGGCCCGGCCAGAGAGGCCTGCCCGACAGGTTCTGGTAGTCGGTGCCGGGCTCGCTGGCGCCACCACCGCCCGGGCCCTGGCTGAGCGGGGCTGCCAGGTGACGGTCTTGGATCCGGACGGCATTGCCGGTCACGCGTCCGGCAACCTGGCCGGGGTGGTCTACAGCACGCCCAGTGCCCACCTCACCCCACAGAACCGTTTCTACCAGCAAAGCTATGGTCATGCACTGCGCTGGCTGCATCGCTCAGGGTTTCCCGGCCAGGAAGCGGACGGCAACCTGAACGGCGTGATCCAGCACTATGTGGATGCGCGTCAGCAAGACAAGCTGGAACAGGCCATGGCCACCGGTGCCTGGCCCACGGAACTGCTCCAGGCCTACGGCGACAAGGCGGTGGAACTGAAGGGGGGCGGTTACCTGCGCCCGGACCGCTGGTGCCAGCATCTGCTGAAACACCCGGACATCACCCTGTTGGCGGCCCGGGTAACGGCGCTGGAGGAAGGAGCCCCCGCCAAGGTGACGCTGAGCAACGGGGAAATCCTGAGCGCCGACGCCGTGGTCCTGTGTACCGCCGGCCAGAGCCAGTCCCTGCCCGGCCTGGGCTGGTTACCGCTCAAACACATCCGTGGCCAGGTGAGCTATTGCCGAGCCACCGACGCCTCCCGTCGCTGGCAGCAGGCCCAGTGCCATGGCGGCTACCTGACACCGGCCCTGGACGATCTGCACTGCGTCGGTGCCACTTTCAAACTCCATGAAGATCATCACCATGCCACCGACGGTGACGACCAGGACAACCTGGCCCAACTGAAGCACTACCTCCCCGGCTTCTGGCAGGAGCTGGGGGGCGACCGCATCGATATCGTCGACCGACGCGTGGCGTTCCGTTGCCAGAGCATCGACTTTCTTCCCCTCTGCGGTCCCTTGCCCGTGGCCACGGACAACCCCCATCGCCCGGCACAGGGACTTTATCTCAATGTGGCCCACGGCAGCCGCGGGATTACCGGTACCCCCTTGTGTGCAGAGCTCATCGCCGACATGATCTGTGCTCAACCGCTGCCCATGGACCAGGAAATGATTGACGCCCTGGCCCCGGCCCGGTTTATTGTCCGCAAACGCAAAAAACAACCCGAGTGGATGCCATGACCCTAGTCAGCTTGCCGATTACCGCCCTCTACGCCGCCCTGAGCGGTTTCCTGATCATCGCCCTGGCCGCCAATGTGGTTCGCCTTCGCCTGGCCAAGAAAGTCTCACTGGGTGACGGCGGCCACAAGGACGTAAGCCGGGCCATCCGTGCCCACGGCAACACCATTGAATACCTTCCACTGGCACTGATTCTCATGGCCCTGCTGGAAATCAATGGTGGCGGCAGCACCGCCCTGCATAGTTACGGCATCCTGCTGGTGGGCGGCCGGGTCGTCTACAGCTACGGCATGCTGGTCCCGCGCAGCAGTGCCAACCTGGCGCGTCAGCTGGGTGTGGTGACGTCCTGGCTGGTGATACTGGGCGCCGGCATTCAGCTGCTGGTGATTTAACCCCCCCCCCTTCAATGTAGGAGCGTCGCTGGCGGCGCGATCATAAAACGTCGAAAGAAAAGGTATTTACTACAGAGGCCACAGAGCACACAGAGGTAAAACAGTTGATCTCTGTGGCCACTGCATTGAAATGCTTTTGATCCTGGCTTGGTGATCGCGCCGCCAGCGACGCTCCTACAGATCGATCTCGTTACCACAATGGAGCCCTATGCCCATCATCGTCCCCTGGAAAGACCTGCCCCCGGACACCCTCACCAACCTGATCGAGGAATTCGTTACCCGTGACGGCACCGACTACGGTGACCAGGAGGTTGCCACTTCCACCAAGGTGGAACAGGTCCGCACTCAGCTAAAACAGCAGGAGGCCTTTATCGTATTTGATGAGGTGACGGAGAGTGTGTCGGTAATGGGCAAGGAACAGGCGGAAGAGGCAATGAATAGTTAATAATGAATAATTAACAGCTGCGCGAGCAGCGATTGCCGTAGTCATAATGCAATGAGGCCGCGTCCAAACTCTGTACGCGGCCTCTGCGTTTCAAAACCTGAAAACCCGTCTCGCGACGTTATTAATTATTCATTATCAACTATTAATTACCTACGAAATCGCCCCTTCCCGGGCCCACTCACAGCGCACTCTCAACGGCGCCTCGGAAGGCTCATGGCAGACCTCAGCGCTGTCCCAGACGAAGGTATGAAAGCCGGACAGCTCGGTTTCCAGGTGTACCACGGCATTGACCCAGTACATGTTCTTGAGCAGGGATTCGAACTTGGCGATCCAGTGTTCCCACTCATACTCCACCGCCCGGTAGGACATTCCAAAATGGATCACCTGGGTCTGGAAGGTGCCCCCCATCAAATCGTCGCCGGGTACAGAGAACATTTCCCGGCACAAGAAGGGCCATTCATCCGCCTGGGGAAGTTGCCGGACCGCCCGGCGGTTGTGAAAACAGTGCGCCTTGCGCTCCTGGATAGAGCCAAACGGCAGATGTTTGATACACCCGTAGACAATGGATTCGTTATCCAAGAAAACACCCCGAGAATCAGCTAACAGCCACAGGCGTCTAGCTTACAAGGACAAGCACCCCAAAATACAGGGACAGGCTTCCAAGTTTGCGCGGACAAATGGCCCATCACCCCCTGTCCCTTGCGCAGGAAGAGGAAGCCCCACTTGAGAAGCAAGCAACGCTTCCACAGCAAAAACGCTTGTTCCGATTTAACCGGGCGCAGTTAGCGCCCGCATCCGCGCATCTGGGCGGCGTAGCGGTTCGCCATGTCGGCGGTGCGGCGAGCGGCACCTTTCATCCATTTGTTGTTCTTCCAGGTGCCCCGGGCATAACCGCCATGGCCGGCATAATAGTTGAGGTACAGGTTATAGGTATCGTTGCGGGCAACACCGTTTTTTCGATGACTCTGGTAGTGATACCAACCCACAAAGCGCACCGCGTCCTTGAAATTATCCCGGTCCACACCATGGCGGCCGGTGGCGTCCTGGTACCATTGCCAGGTGGAATCCAGCGCCTGGGGATAGCCGTAGGCGGAGGAAGGTCGCTTCCAGGGGATAAAACCCAGCAGCTTGGTGCGGGGAGGCTTGGCCCGGGCATTAAAGCCGGACTCCTTGTAGATGGTCGCCATCAGCACCGGCACCGGTACACCGTATTCCTTTTCCGTGTTCTTGGCGTACTTGTACCAGTTGTTGAACCAGCCTCCTCGCTGATCAAACACCGCACAGACATTGTCTGTCTGGGTAGGCGTGCCTGCGCAGCCGCCCAGAAGCAGTGTCGCCAGCAGCAAGGTAAGGCCGATTTTCATAAGGCTCCCGGATCAATACCGTGTTGTTCGAATACGGACAGTAGCGCGGCCTCATCGCAGACCTCAACCCCCAGGGATTCGGCCTTGGCCAGCTTGGAACCGGCAGCAGCACCGGCAACCACCATGGACGTATTCTTCGACACCGAGCCCGCCACTTTGGCGCCCAACTGCTGCAGACCCTGTTTGGCCTGGTCGCGGGTGAATTGCTCCAGGGTGCCGGTGAGCACCCAGGTCTGCCCTTCCAGGGGACGGCTTTCCGCCTGGGCCGGAGCCCGCGCGGCCAGCTCGACCGCCATGGCTTCCGCTTCCTGCAAGCGAGCCTGCCAGCCGTTGTCCGCCAACGCCTTGCGCAATTGCGTCATCACCCCGGAACGCACGCCCTTCGGTTCTGCGCCGGCCCCTTCTGCGGCCCCGGCACTCAGCTCGGCCACGGTGCGATAGTGATTGCCCAGGGTTTCCAGGGACTTGTCACCGATACCGTCAAGATTCATGCCCAACCGCTTGGCGGATTTCAGCAGATGCGCCAGGGTCAGGCTGTGCACAAAGGCCGCAGAGGGTTCGCCACTGGACTGGGGATTCACCCCGGCAGCCAGCAAACCGTCAATCACGGCTTCATTATCTGCCTCGGCAAAGAAGGCGCTGATCGCCTTGGCCACTTCCAACCCCACATCCGGGACCGCCAGCAGCAACAGCAATGGCGCCCGACGGATACCGTCCAGATCGCCGAAACAGTCCGCCAGATTCTTGGCGGTCTCTTCACCGATCTGCAGGATCCCCAGGGCAAACAGAAAACGCCCCAGCCCCACGGTCTTGGAGTCTTCCAGCGCGGCGATCAGGTTATCCGCCGATTTCTCACCCATGCGTTCCAGGCCGGCCACCTGTTCTGCTTTGAGCCGGTACAGATCCGCCACGGTGGCAATCAGCTCCTGATCCACCAGCGCATCCACCAGCTTGTCGCCCAGGCCATCAATATCCATGGCCCGGCGTGAGGCAAAGTGCTTGATGGCCTCACGCTGCTGGGCGCCACAAATCAGCCCCCCGGTGCAGCGGGCCACCACCTGGTCATCGCCACGCAGAATCTCACTGCCGCACACCGGGCAGCTGGGAGGCAGGGTAATATCCCGGGCATCCGCCGGTCGTCGCTCCGGGATGGCCCGCACTACCTTGGGAATCACATCCCCGGCCCGGTACACCACCACGGTGTCGCCGATGCGGATATCCAGGCGCCGAATTTCATCAATATTGTGCAGGGTGGCATTGCTCACGGTAACGCCGCCCACTTGCACCGGCTCCAGCCGCGCCACGGGTGTCAGGGCTCCGGTGCGTCCCACCTGCCAGTCCACGCCGTTCAGCACGGTGAGCTCTTCCTGGGCCGGAAACTTGTGGGCAATGGCCCAGCGAGGCGCCCGGCTGACGAAGCCCAGGTCCCGCTGCCAATCAAAGCGATTGACCTTGTAGACCACCCCGTCGATGTCGTAGTCCAGCGCATCACGCTTGTCGAGAATATTCCGGTAGAAGTCCAGCAGGGCCTCGACCCCGCCGCAAACCCGCACTTCCGGATTCACTCGCAAACCCCAATCGCGCAGGGCATCAAGCATGGCGGCATGGGTTTCCGGCTCGGCAATCCCCTCCAGCTGGGCCATGGAGTAGGCGTAAAATTCCAGGGGACGTTCTGCGGTAATCCGTGAATCCAATTGGCGCAGGCTGCCGGCGGCAGCATTGCGCGGGTTGGCAAAGACTTTCTGGCCGGCGGCTTCCTGGCGAGCATTCAGCTCAGCAAAACCACCATGGGGCATCACCACTTCGCCACGCACTTCCAGCCGCGTCGGCACCTTGTCGCCGCGCAACGTCAGGGGCACCGAACGGATGGTACGGGCATTGGTGGTAATGTTCTCGCCGGTCTGACCATCGCCACGGGTGGCCGCCCGCACCAACTCCCCGTCCAGGTACAACAGGGAAATGGCCAGCCCGTCCAGCTTGGGCTCGGCCACATAGTCCACGCTACCGGACACATCCAGGCGCTCACGCACCCGCTTGTCGAAAGCACGTAATTCATCATCGTCGAAGGCATTGTCCAGGCTGAGCATGGGCACTTCATGCTGCACCTGATCAAACGCCTCCAGCGGCACATCCCCCACCCGCTGGGTGGGGGAATCCGGGGAAACCAGCGATGGATGCTCTTCTTCCAGCGCCTGCAATTCACGATAAATGCGGTCGTACTCCGCATCCGGCACCGCCGGATCATCCAGCACGTAATAGCGATAGGACCAGTCGTTGAGCTGGCCGCGCAGGGATTGGGCTTTCTGGAGGATGTCTTGGGAAGGCTGGCTCACGGGACGGAGTATTCCTGTGTCTTGTCTTTTATAGGAGGTTGCTTGAGACGAGAACCGGCGCTGTATCGGTGTTGCCGTCTTTCACCGCTTCGCACCTCATACCCGCAGGGCACAGAGAGCGGCGCTCCTACGGTGCCATATCAAACGTAGGGCGCACTGAGCCTAAGCGAACTGCACCATGCAAAGGCCGGAAAGGTGCAGTTCGCCAGGGCTCAGTGCACCCTAGGCTCCAGCCCGCAATGGGCAATGGAGTCTCGAGGTACGAGTAACAAGTCGCGAAAACCTGTTGTATTTCGCGTCTCGAAACTCGTCACTCGCTACTGTTCTTACGCGCTCGGCACCCGCTGACGGCGCTCGAATTCCTGCACCCGCTGACGCAGGTGTTCCATGGTCTGCGGCGTCAGTACGCTGTGTTGTTCGTCCTTCAGGTCGCCCTCCAACTCGCTGGCCAGGCGGCGGCAGATGGACAGCATCTTGTCCAGCGCCCCCAGGGCATCCGTCGGCCCGGGCAGTTTCAGGAAGAAGGTCACACCGGCAAAGGTCTTCTCTTCCATGGTGTCCAGGTCGAAGGTGCCCGGCTCCACCGCATTGGCCATGGAGAACTGCAACTCGTCACGGCCGTCCAGGCTCACATGGCGATGGAAGATGTTCATCTGCCCATAGCGCAAACCGGATTCCAGCAACAGTCGCAGCAGGTCGTTACCGGCAAACGGCGCACCACGCTGGGCAATCAGGTGAACCACGATTACTTCCAGCACCGGCTGGGGTTCGCGGTGACGTTCCGGTTTTCTCTCCGGCTTTCTTTCCGGTTTCTGTTCCACCACTTTCGTTTCCACCGGTCGCGACTCCACCGCCGGTTTGGCCGGTTCACGGGGAGGCTCCGGCTGTCGCTCCGGTTCGCGGTATTGCGGGGTCGGGGCCTGATCCGCCGGCGCCGGCTCAGGCTCCCGGTCGCCGTCAAACAGACTTTGCTGCTCGGCGGTGGCGGGCGGATTCACCTCTTCATCCGGCTCCATCATGGTGGGCGGTGCATCCTCCGACTGCCGGGATTCCATTTCCATGGCCCGGCGTACCACCCGGGCAGTGCCAATCAGCTCCGGGTTATAGTCGTCCTTCTCGGCGTCTTCTTCCTGGGCATCCCGATAACGTGGGTCAATACGCATACGCAATCTGCCCTGCCGTTCCCTGATCATGCGGCGAACGCCGTCGGCCAGGATCAACAGGATCAGAATAACCAGAATGCCAATCAGTGTTTCCAGATTCAGGCCCATTGCCTCATCTTCCTTGCTTGCGCTGAAGTGCCACCATTACGGACAGCACCGGATTGCCTTACATGGCCGCCATTTCGGCAGCTTCTTCCACATCGACCGACACCAGACGGGACACACCAGGCTCATGCATGGTGACCCCCATCAGGGTAGCAGCCATCTCCATCGCAATCTTGTTATGAGTAATGTAGATGAATTGTACTTTTGCGGACATTTCCGACACCAGGTTACAGAAACGCCCCACGTTCGCATCGTCCAGCGGCGCGTCCACCTCATCGAGCAGACAGAACGGCGCCGGGTTGAGCTGGAAGATACTGAATACCAGGGACAACGCAGTCAGTGCCTTCTCCCCCCCTGACAACAGGTGAATGGTGCTGTTCCGTTTGCCCGGGGGCCGCGCCATGATCGTCACACCGGTATCCAGCAGGTCGTCGCCGGTGAGCTCCAGGTAGGCGTGACCGCCACCGAACACCTTGGGGAACAGTTCCTGCAGGCCGCGGTTGATGCGGTCGAAGTATTCCTTGAAGCGCGCCCGGGTTTCCCGGTCGATCTTGCGAATGGCGTTTTCCAGAGTGTTGAGCGCGTCTTCCAGATCCCCGTTCTGGCTATCCAGGTAGTTCTTGCGCTCGGACTGCTGTTGGTATTCGTCGATGGCCGCCAGGTTGATCTGTCCCAGCCGTGAAATCCGCTGGCCGATCATGTCCATTTCCCGGGCCCATTCCTGCTCGTTGGCGTCCTCGGGCAGGTTTTCCAGCACGGTGTCCAGGTCGAAGTTGTGCTCACCCAGCTGCTCGGCCACGGTCTGCCGGCGGGTGGTCAGGTCCTGCCACTGCATCCGCTTCTGGTCCATGGTGCTGCGGATTTCCTGGGCCTGGCGCTCGAACTGGCCGCGCTGGCCTTCCAGATTGCGCATCTCGTGATCCACCGCTTCCAGTTCACGGCGGGCCTCGGTGAGCTTGTGCTCCGCTTCCAGGCGTACTTCCAGCTTTTCTTCCAGCTGCATCTGCAGCTCGGTGCCCGGCTCGTCACCCTCATTGGTCTGCTCTTCCAGCAGCGCCTTGCGTTCGGCCAGGGCCTGCACCTGGGATTCCAGACGGCTCAGATTCTGGCGCAGGGAGTCTGCCTGGGTACGGGCACCCTGCACTTCCATGGCCAGATGGTGGGACTGGTCGCGGTCATGGCGGGCCTTCTGGCGGGCCTCATCAAGACGCAGCCGCAGCTCGTCGCGGCGGGACAGCAGCGCTTCGCGCTGGCCGCTGTCGGCCTCCATGGCGTCCAGCGCTTCCGCCAGCACCGCCCGGGCCTCTTTCATCTGTTCCTGTTCCTGGGCGTGCTGCTCGTTGGTTTCTTCCAGTTCGCGGCCCAGACGCTCGCGGCGCATGGTGATCTGTTCCAGGCGCACCTGACGGGCGCTGACCTGGGCATTGATCTCGCCCAGCTCCCGGTTGATACGGCTGGCCTGACGCTGAACCTCTTCGCGCTCTTCCTCCAGCTCGCCGATCTGCTCCCGGGTGCTTTCCAGTTGTTCTTTCAGGTCGTCCACGGTGGCCTGCAGGGTCTCGATCTCACCCTCCAGTTGCTCCAGCTCCCGACGGCGCTCGAGAATGCCCGCTTCCTGATCTTCCTCTTTGGCCACTTTCAGCCAGTCCGGGCCGAGACAGATCCCGTCACGGGTGACCACGGATTCATGGGCGTCCAGCTGGCCACGCAGGGCCAGCGCCCCGTTCAGGTCATCGGCCACGTAAACGCCGGCCAGCAGGCCTTCAGGCACCTGGCCCTGGACGTGATCACGAAGCAGTTTGCCCTTGCTGCCTGTGCCTTTCACCGAGGCCGGGCTGAACAGGGCCAGGCGGCCATGGGAAAGGTCCCCCAGCCAGTCGCTGACCTGGTCGAACCCGCTGATGGCCACCGCCTGAATGCTGTCGCCCAGCACCGCTTCCAGGGCCTTTTCCCAGCCCTCATCCACCTGCACCTGGTCCGCCAGGCGCGGCTCTGCGTCCAGTTCGTGGCGGTTGAGCCAGTCGCTCACAGCGCCATCGTCGCCCATGGCGGCCTTCTGCAGGGCCTCCAGCGAGGTGCGGCGACCCTTCAGGGTCTGCAGCTTCTCGCGGGCTTCGTCCAGTTGCCGGCCCCGGTCGCCGTTTTCCCGACGCATGCGGTTGATATCTTCCTGCAGGGATTCGCTGCGCAGTTCGTTTTCTTCCGACTGGCCACGATACTGTTCCACCTGCTCTTCCAGCTGACGCATTTCCTGGGCCAGCGGGCCGGAATCCAGGGATTCCTGTTCTTTTCTGAGGCGCTCAATACGCTCTTTCAGGCGGTCCTGGGATTTCTCCAGGTGCTGAATCCGGGACTGCTCCACTTCCGCCTGACGGCGGGATTCCCCGGACTTGCCGTTGAACTCCTCCCACTCCTGCTGCCAGTTCTGCATGGCTTCTTCCGCCAGGGCCAGGGCTTCGGCGGAGGCTTCCTGCTGCTCGCTGATCAGCTCCAGCTCTGGCTCACGCTCGGCGAGGATGGCATCCAGCTCCGCCACTTTCTCGCTGTCCACGCGCAGATGCTCATCGGATTCCTGCCAGCTGGCCTTGATCTGGTCCAGCTCTTCATAGAGCTGCTGCTTGCGTTCGCGCTGGTGCTGAATGCTCTGCTCCAGACGGGCCACTTCCGCGCCCAGGGCGTAAAAGTGCTGCTGCACCTGGTTGAAATGTTCCTGCACCTCGTGGTGCTTCTCGCGCAGGCGCTCCACCTCCGCATCCACGTGACGCTGCTCGGCCACCTTGGCTTCCATGGACACATCCAGCTCGCCGATCACGAAGTCGAGCTGCTTGACCTGACTATCCAGGCCTTTCCAGCGCAGGGCCTTGAGCTGGGCACCCTTGAGGCGCTCCTCTTCCTTGTATTGCTTGTACTTTTCCGCGGCGCTGGCCTGGCGGCTGAGGCGCTCCAACTGACGCTCCAGCTCGTCACGGATATCGGTGAGACGCTCCAGGTTTTCCCGGGTGCGGCGGATGCGGTTCTCGGTCTCGCGGCGGCGGGCCTTGTACTTGGAGATACCTGCCGCTTCCTCGATGTAAACCCGCAGCTCTTCCGGCTTGGCCTCGATCAGCCGGGAAATCATGCCCTGCTCGATGATGGCGTAGCTGCGCGGGCCCAGACCGGTGCCCAGGAAGATGTCGGCAATATCCTTGCGGCGGCACTTGGTGCCATTGAGGAAATAGTTGGACTGGCCGTCCCGGGTCACCTGCCGCTTCACCGAGATTTCGTTGAACTTGCCGTATTCGCCGGTCACCGTGGCGTCGGAGTTATCGAAGATCAGCTCGATGGAAGCCTGGGCCACGGGCTTGCGGGCATTGGAGCCGTTGAAAATCACGTCGGCCATGGATTCGCCACGCAGGTGTTTGGCGGAGGATTCCCCCATCACCCAGCGAACCGCATCAATGATATTGGACTTCCCACACCCGTTGGGCCCCACCACAGCGGTGAGATTTTCCGGGAAATTGGTGGTGGTAGGGTCCACAAAGGATTTGAACCCGGCCAGTTTTATGGATTTCAGTCGCATAGTGTCTGCTTAACTCGGGCCAACAGGCCAAAAATTGGGCGAAAACAAGGTTTTCGCCGCCCCCTGAAGCGATTACGGCGCACCGTGGGCATTAAAAGGGGTAAGTCTAGCGACAACCCGGGCTGAATTCATCAGCCGCAACGCCCCGTTTACAATAAGGCCAAGAATGCCGGACCCCTGCAGGCGCCATAGTCACATGGCGATTGTGCCGTCGGCGGGCGGTTCGCCATGCAAGCATTGGCTCCTGCAAAGCCGGGGGCCAATTGAAAACAACTGAAAAAGCCTGGCCCGGTTCACACGCTCTGCCCAACCCTTCCGCCAAAGCCACCGTTGGAGCCTGGAATCGGGGCCTGCCCGGCCCTCATAGCCCTTCGCCTTGCAAGCAAGGCTCCAACGGCTTTGCGACGAGGGCTTCCCCGCAGGGCTTTCCCTTTTTGCGTTCTGCTTGTAGCTTGTAGCTGCTTTCTCACAGCCAAGGATTTGCCGTGTCTCAAGTTGCCGATGCCATCAGCTACCTCAAACGCAGTGTCACCCTGGCAAAAAGCCGGGAATTGCGTCTGTATGTGGTCATTCCCCTGATCTTCAACATCGTTGTCTTTGGTGGCCTCTACTGGGCCAGCGGCAGCTGGATCGCCGGCTGGATCGCCTCGGCCACGGCAGACTGGGCGCTGACCGGCTCGTTGAGCTTCCTCAATGAAGCCCTGCACTTTCTTATCGACGCGGCCATTATTCTGGTCTGGATCCTGCTGCTGGCCCTGTTTGCCAGTGTCTTCTCCATCGGCGTACAGCTGATAGCGGCGCCCTTCATGGGCTTCCTGGCGGAGAAAGTGGATATCCAGACCACCGGCAAGCCCATGCCCGACGAATCCATCGCCGCCATGGTCCTGCGTACCTTCAAGCGGGAACTGCGCAAAACCTGGTACTGGCTGTGGCGGGCGCTGCTGATCCTGTTTGTGGTGATGGTGGTCTACTTCATCCCGGTGGTGAACGTATTTGCCTCGGTGATCTGGTTCCTGTGGTCCGGCTGGCTACTGGCCATGCAGTACATCGACTTCGGCGCCGATAACCGCCAGGTACCCTTCGAGGTCATGCTGGAGCGCCTGAAAACCAAACGCTGGCTGGTCCTCACCTTCGGCGCCGTGGTCATGGGCCTGACCATGCTGCCGCTGGTGAACCTGTTCATCATGCCGGTGGCAGTGATTGCGGGGACGTTGATCTGGGTGGAGGAATTGGCACCGCAAACAACGGATCAAGCCCCCCTGTAGGAGCCTATGCTTGCATGGCGAACCGAGCCCCGGCGAGGAAACGGAGGTGAGGTTTGCTCACACTCTTATCAGAAAGACCTGCAGAGCGCCGATACTCCTGATCGCCCCCGGATCAAGCCCGGGGCAGGCTCTGCGGGCTATTTCCTCGCTTCGCGAGGTTCGCCATGCAAGCATAGGCTCCTACAGCGGCGTTGTAGCCGGGTCTAGCGCATGAATCCAAGCTCGCGGAGCTGGTGAATCCGGTCCCGTGTGGCCGCAGCGTCCTCGAACTCCAGGTTCTTGGCGTGCTCCATCATCTTGGTTTCCAGGGCCTTGATCTCGCGGGCCACTTCCGCCGGGGACATGGCCTCGTATTTCGAGGGTGACTCGGCCACCTTCTTGTTCTTGTCGCCCTTGTATTTGCGGTCGTAACGGCTGCCGCCGCTGTCGTCCATGATGTCGCGAACCTTCTTGTTGAGCTTCTGCGGCGTGATGCCGTGCTCCTTGTTGAAGGCCTCCTGCTTCTCGCGACGCCGGTTGGTCTCGTCGATGGCCCGCTCCATGGAACCGGTCATCTTGTCCGCATAGAGAATGGCACGGCCATCCACGTTCCGTGCCGCGCGGCCGATGGTCTGGATCAGGGAGCGGTCCGAACGCAGGAAGCCTTCCTTGTCCGCATCCAGAATGGCCACCAGGGCCACTTCCGGCATATCCAACCCCTCACGCAGCAAGTTGATGCCCACCAGCACGTCAAACTTGCCCAGCCGCAAGTCGCGGATGATCTCCACCCGCTCCACGGTGTCGATGTCCGAGTGCAGATAGCGCACCTTGATGCCGTGCTCGTTCAGGTACTCGGTCAGATCCTCGGCCATGCGCTTGGTGAGCGTGGTGACCAGCACCCGCTGCTCCTTGGCGATGGCTTCCTTGGCCTCTCCCAGCAGGTCATCCACCTGGGTAATGGCTGGACGGATTTCGATCTGCGGATCCACCAGACCGGTGGGACGCACCACCTGCTCCACCACCTGGCCGGCGTATTTTTCCTCGTAAGGGCCGGGCGTGGCGGAGACAAACACCATCTGGGGGGCCAGCCGCTCCCATTCCTCGAACTTGAGGGGCCGGTTATCCATGGCCGAGGGCAGCCGGAAGCCGAAGCTCACCAGGGTTTCCTTGCGCGAACGGTCACCCTTGTACATGGCCCCCAGCTGGGGGATGGTCACGTGGGACTCATCGGCGATAAGCAGGGCATTCTCCGGCAGGTAATCAAACAGGGTCGGCGGCGCCTCGCCGGGGGCCCGGCCGGAAAACAGCCGGGAATAGTTTTCCACCCCGTTGCAGTAGCCCAGCTCCTGCAGCATCTCGATGTCGAAACGGGTGCGCTGCTCCAGCCGCTGGGCTTCCACCAGCTTGTTCTGTTCCTTGAGCTCCGCCAGTCGTTCGGTGAGCTCCTCCTTGATCATCTCAATGGCCTTGAGGACGGTTTCCCGCGGGGTCACATAATGGCTCTTGGGGTAGACGGTAATCCGCCCTACCCGCTTGATCACCTCACCGGTGAGCGGGTCGAAAATGCTGATGGTTTCCACCTCGTCATCGAACAATTCGATGCGAACCGCTTCTTTTTCCTCTTCCGCCGGGAAAATATCGATCACATCCCCGCGCACCCGGTAAGTGGCACGGCGGAAATCCATCTCGTTGCGGGTGTACTGCAGCTCCGCCAAGCGGCGCAACAGCTCGCGCTGGTCGATGCGATCACCGCGCACCAGGTGCAGCACCATGGCGTGATAGCTGGCCGGGTCACCCAGGCCGTAGATGGCAGATACAGTGGCCACGATAATGGTGTCCGGCCGCTCCAGAATGGCCTTGGTGGCAGACAACCGCATCTGCTCGATCTGCTCGTTCACCGACGCATCCTTCTCGATAAAGGTGTCGGAGCTCGGCACATAGGCTTCCGGCTGGTAGTAGTCGTAATAGGACACGAAGTACTCCACCGCATTTTCCGGGAAGAATTCCTTGAACTCCCCGTACAGCTGGGCCGCCAGTGTCTTGTTGGGCGCCATGATGATGGTGGGCCGCCCGGTCTGCTGGATCACATTGGCCATGGTGAAGGTCTTGCCGGACCCGGTCACCCCGAGCAGGGTCTGGTGGCCCAGACCATCGTCGATCCCTTCGATCAACTGGGCGATGGCCTGGGGCTGGTCGCCGGCGGGCTGGTAATCGGAGTGGAGCTTGAAGAGGCTGTCGGACATGAAGATATCCTGGTGGCCACCCTCCTGAGCCAGGAAGGCAGCAAAATCATGGTTTCAAAATCGGGACACAGTGTAGCAGAGCCGGCGTGAATGCGCGGCGGAACAACAACACCAGAAACACCGGATTCCCCTGTAGGAACGGAGCGTAGCGGAGTAACGCACGTAGTTCTGTGCGGCCCGAAGGGTGAGCGTAGCGAATAATTCCTCTCGAGGGACGAAGCACGCGCAGCGCGAAACGCCCAAAGGGCGAAGGTTTTGGATGATGGCAGAGTGTCCGGCCGGTATTCACCTGGCCTGAAAGGCCCTGCGCAGATTCGTCCCCTGGAAGGGAACTCCTACAGCGGCTTTTTAGAGAGCTTGTCCGACTCTGTTTGAGCCCCTCCACACTCACCAGGCTCACAGGAAAAACGGGACATTTCAGCCCTGACCCGCTAAAATGCCTCCCCCTTTCTGCGCCAAAAGCGCAGCCAATACGACTCTTTAGACGAATGAGGAGTGCATGTCCGATATCAGCCTTTCCGACCGCGTACAACGCATCAAGCCGTCTCCTACCCTGGCCATTACCGCCAAAGCCGGTGAACTTCGTGCTCAGGGAAAAGACATTATTGGGCTGGGTGCCGGTGAGCCGGATTTCGATACCCCGGATCATATCAAACACGCCGCCATTGAAGCGATCAACGCCGGCAAGACCAAATATACCCCGGTAGACGGCACTCCCGGCCTGAAAAAGGCCATCATCGACAAGTTCAAGCGTGACAACAGCCTGGACTACGAGCCCAACCAGATCCTGGTCTCCAGCGGCGGCAAGCAGTCCTTCTTCAACATGGCCCTGGCCCTGCTGAACGACGGCGACGAAGCCATCATTCCTGCCCCCTACTGGGTGAGCTACCCGGATATGGTGCTTGTTGCCGGCGGTGTCCCCAAGGTCATCGAAACCGACGTAAACAGCCGTTTCAAGATCACCCCGGAACAGCTGGAAGCGGCCATCACGCCGAAAACCCGCCTGTTCGTGATCAACAGCCCGTCCAACCCTTCCGGCATGGCGTACTCAATTGAAGAGCTGGCCGCTCTGGGTGACGTGCTGAAAAAGCACCCGGACATCATCGTCGCCACCGATGACATGTACGAGCACATTCTGTGGACCGGCAAACCCTTCGTGAACATCGTCAACGCATGTCCGGAGCTGTACGACCGCACCGTGGTCATGAACGGCGTTTCCAAGGCCTATTCCATGACCGGCTGGCGGATCGGCTATGCCGGCGGTCCGCAGAAGCTGATCGCGGCCATGAAGAAGGTCCAGTCCCAGTCCACCTCCAACCCGGCCTCCATCAGCCAGGCAGCGGCAGAAGCCGCACTGGCCGGCGATCAGGGCTGTGTGGACGAGATGGTCAAAGCGTTCAAGGAACGCCACGACTACCTGACCGCAGCACTGGACGCCCTGCCCGGCGTGAAATGCGCCCAGGGTGACGGCACCTTCTATGCCTTCCCGGACTTCTCCGAAGCCATCGCTAACCTGGACGGCGTGGAATCCGACACCGATCTGGCCGCCCTGCTGCTGGAAACCGCCGAAGTGGCGCTAGTCCCCGGTTCCGCTTTCGGCGCCCCGGGCTGCATGCGCCTGTCCTTCGCCGTCGGCATGGACACCCTGAAAGAAGCCATGCGCCGCATTGAGCAAGCATTGGCTAAATAAGCAACAAACGCGCTCCCGGGGTGTTGACGACCCCGGGAGGCGTCACTAATATACGCGCCTCAAGACATTCCGCCTTAGCTCAGTTGGTAGAGCAAATGACTGTTAATCATTGGGTCGCTGGTTCGAGCCCAGCAGGCGGAGCCAAATAGAAAGGGCCTACCCATCGGGTAGGCCCTTTTTCTTTGCCCCAATGATTGGTCGCCCTGCGGTCGACAGTTAATCATTGGCAAACCCTACGGCTTTGCCTGGTTCGAGCCCAGCAGGCGGAGCCAAATTGAAAGGGTCTACCCATCGGGTAGGCCCTTTTTCTTTGCCCCAATGATCGGTCGCCCTGCGGTCGACAGTTAATCATTGGCAAACCCTACGGCTTTGCCTGGTTCGAGCTCAGCAGGGGGAGCCAAATAGAAAGGGCCTACCCATCGGGTAAGCCCTTTTTCTTTACCCATTGATTCCCTGCCCCGCCCGGAGCACCCCACCATCGAGCCACTACCCCATCTTTCCCTTCTCAGAAAACCTTGTGACCACAACGAAATTGTGGACACCACAGAGCATGATAGAATCTGTCAGCTTTACCCCGGAAAGGTCCGACATGGAGACAGGGCTTGTCATTCTCATCAAGAAAAGAACTGAACATGCAGCAGGAACACATCAACATCAGCCCGTCCCGCCACAACCGCTGGTACGAGCAAATTCTGCTCAACCCTTTGTTCGGCCATTTCTGGGCTTTAACTGCCATCATCCTCGGCGCGCAATTTATCAGCTATCAGGCGTGGCCTCAGAATGAAAACCAGAGCATAACCCTGGGGTTGTTGGGGCTGTGTTATGTGATCGCTGTATACCTCGGGAAAAATATTACCAAATTCGCAGGCGGCAAGGCCCTGACATACATCCTGGCAACCACCCTGATTTCCGTTGCCCTGGTCATTACACTCGTGCTTTTTATGCGCCTCAGTTATGCCCGCACATCATTGCTAGCCGGGGTATTGATACTGCTAGCGACGCAAACGCTGGCCTTGTTGATCAACAGACGATTCCGCAATCTAAAGCTGGCATGTATCCCGACAGAAGGCATTGAAGGAATCATGCCCTGTAGTTCCAGAAACCTGGAATGCAGAATGTTAAGCACCCCAGACCTGGGCGGAACACGCTACGACGGCATCATTGTCGATATGGACGCCAGGCTTGACGACCAATGGATCCGCTTTATCAGTCATTGCAACATTGCAGGGCTACCTGTCTTCAACGCCCGTAAGGTAACTGAGTCTATTCATGGCAAGGTCAATCTGGCCACGTTGCAAAGCACTGACCTTGCAAACCTGCAACCTCAACCGGTTTACCTGGCGACAAAGCGCGCTCTTGATATCTTGATGACACTCGCGGCAGCGCCAGTGTTGATCGTGATTTGTCTGATAGTTGCCATTTTGATCAAGCTTGATTCTCCCGGCCCGGTCATCTTTGTCCAGCACCGAATCGGCAAGGGGAACCGGGTCTTCCGTATGTACAAATTCCGCTCTATGCGGCCCCAGGTGACGGGTGACGCAACCCCGCAATTTGCGGATAAAGACGCCCATCGCATTACCCGTCTTGGCGCCTTTATACGAAAATTCAGGATTGATGAACTACCCCAGTTCTTCAACATCTTGAAAGGTGATATGAGCCTGATTGGCCCCCGCCCTGAACAACCCGAATTCGTGGATCAGTTCGAAAATCAGGTCCCCTATTACAGCTATCGTCACATTATTCGCCCCGGAATCACTGGGTGGGCACAAGTCAATCATGGCTACGCGACCAATACAGAAAGCACCAGAGAAAAAGTGGAGCATGATTTTTACTACATCAAACACATCTCACCTGCGCTGGATTTCCTGATTATCATGCGAACCCTGAAGACAATGGCGACAGGTTTTGGCGCATTATGAAAAGCGCAACCTCTTCACTTTCAAGGTCCGTCACTGTCTATATCCCCACTTACAACCGCCCCGCAATGCTCAAGCGAGCCGTATTATCCGTGCTTGCTCAAACCCATAAAAATATTGAAATCCTTGTTGTTGATGACCGATCAAGCATCGAAAACCAGGAGAAGATGGAACAGCTCGCGGAGGAACTGGGGTTTGCTGTTATCAGTAACGAAAAAAGTAAGGGGGCATGCGGAGCGAGGAACACCGCGATCAAATATGCCAAGGGTGATTATATTACCGGGCTTGACGACGACGATGAATTTCAACCGGAAAGAATTGCTGAACTTATTGAACGCTTTCAACCTGATCAATACTCATGCATTGCCACCACGTCATCGGTGATTACCCCCACTGGCAAGATCATCAGAAATGCAGACTCCGGAGAAATCAGTCTCGACGCGTTACTGCATTACAACAAGATTGGCAATCAGGTTTTTACCCTCACCGAGCGATTGCGGGGAATCAACGGGTTCGACGAATCAATGCCCGCCTTTCAGGACTATGACACCTGGGTAAGACTGGTGCATAAATATGGTCCGGCCCTGAAAATCAAATCCCCAAGCTACGTGACTCATACGGAGCACGAGCAAAGAATATCCAGCTCGAACAGCAAAAGAATTCATGCAGCAGAGCGTTTTCTTGGCAAACACAAGCACCTGATGTCCAAACAGCATCTCAAATCATTTCACCTGATAATGATGAAACTTAGTGAAAGGAAGCCTTCGGCCATCTCTCTATTAAGAGTGGTTTCTCGTCAGAACTGGAAATCTGCACTGACTTTTTATATGGACAGCTATTTCCAGAGGCCGGCGAATTTCCTGAGAGCCATCTTAAGCAGAGTGAGTGGCAAACAATGAATTCAACAATCACTCTCGCTGTTAGCACTATCGGCGACAAGGCAGAAGGCGCTATCGAGCTTCTAGAGGCATTTTCTGACGAAGAAGGCCTGGAACTTATTGTGCTTTCTCAAAAGTCACCTAACCGGCTAATCTCGCAAATAGATACTATCAAGTCGGAAAAAAACATCAGACTGATTCCTCTTGACTCCGTCGGCTTGAGCAAAAGCCGCAATGCGGCAATAAGAGCAGCAACCGGTGATTATATCTGGATTCTTGACGATGATGTTTCCATTGAAAAACATCATATTCAAGTGATCCAGAGTGCATTACGGGATAAGCCGGACCATATTCATATTGGTCAGATCGAATGTTCTGACTGTCAAGGTCTCTACAAAGACTACTCGCGGTCCCGGAAAGGCAGGCTTGGCATACTTCGAATCAGCTCAATTGAGATACTCGCCCCCACTAGGAAAATCCGCGAGTCCGAAGTGGTGTTCAATGAAAGTATTGGCTTAGGCACTGCGCTACCCTCTGGAGAAGAGAACGTATTCCTGCTGGATTGCCTTAATGCCGGAATCCCTTTCAATTTCATTGATAAACCCATTATCCGCCACCCCTGCAACATCGAAGAACGGCAACCCAAGCATGCATGGAAAAGCCCTGCTCAGCTTCAATCAAAAGGCCACATTGCAAGGTATGTAGGGGGATTCAGCGGTCTCGCCTTGCTAGCACTCTGGGGCTCGAGAGCCTTGATTTACACCAGATCAATCAAGGCCATATTCTCAATATTGAAAGGCTATTCATCATCACCCACAAGAGCGCCACAGGATTGCCCGTGAAGACTCCGCCTACCGTAAGCATCATAACCCCCTGCTTCAACGCAGAAGCGACACTGGAAAAAACAGTAGCTTCAGTTCTGGCTCAAAGCTACTCGGATTGGGAGCTCATACTCATTGACGACCATTCAACCGACGCCACCTATACGCATGTAAAGCGTTATGCCGAAAAAGATCCTCGCATCAAGGCCTTCCGCATGGAAACCAATGGTGGAGCAGCTAAAGCAAGAAACCGTGGCATCGAAATGGCTCAAGGGCGATACATCGCCTTCATAGATGCGGATGATCTATGGCACACAGATAAGTTGAAAACCCAAATTTCGTTAATGGAATCCAACAACTGGGTATTGAGTTTCACGAGTTACAAGCGAATTGATGGCGGCGGGAAATCACTAAACAATGTAGGCGTGCCCCTCAAGACAAATTATAAAAAGTTGCTAAAAACGAACTACATTGGCTGCTCAACAGCGATTTATGACAGTAAGGTAGTAGGGAAAGTGCTAATGCCTGACATCAGGAAAAGGCAAGATTTTGCACTTTGGCTAAAACTTTTAAAAAAATGCGAATTCGCTCACGGAATAAAGGAACCTCTCACCACATATCGAGTCCATAGAAGTTCGCTTTCTTCCAACAAAGCAAACAGTGCCCGCTACAACTGGCATATATACCGAAATATTGAAAAGTTAGGCCTCCTGAGAAGCATCTATTACTTTTCTCATTATGCCGCTAGAGGTTTTCTGAGAAGTAAAATGCCAAATATTGCATTGCTGCTAGGTTTTCTTCATCGAAGCTCATCTCAGGAGTAACCCCTCTCCTCTAACTGAAGTGGAGCCAAATGCAATCTAACCAGCCCACCATCTCTGTCATCGTTCCTGCGTACAACGTTGAAAACTACATAGCCGAATCTCTTGAATCTCTGGTGAACCAGACTGTTTACCCTGATGAAGTGATCATTATTGACGATGGCAGCACTGATTCAACACTAAAAATTATTGAGTCATTCGATTTTCCATTTAAATCCACAGTCATTTCCACGGACAATCGAGGCCAAGGCCGGGCGCGCAACCTTGGAATGGAAAAATCCGAATCTGACTATCTGTATTTTTTTGATTCCGATGACATCCTGGACTCAAGGTTTATTGAATTTGCCAAGGAAAAATCCTCACGCTCGCCCTCGCCGGACCTCCTTCTTTTTTCAGGAGAAGTATTTCACGACGATGAAGGTTTTACGGGAAAACGGGTTTCAAGCTATAAAAGAGGATTTTCCGGTGACCGCCTCAGTGTCAACAAGACGCTTTCGGGGTTTCTTAATGAGGGAAGATGGGATGTAGCGGCATGTTTGTATATGGTAAAGCGGGAGCTAATGACGAATAACGCCCTTTCTTTTCATTCCTGGCACCATGAAGACACCCAGATTTTCTATCAACTCCTTGCAGTAGCAAGTCGGGTCACCGTAAGCAATAAAGTATTTTTCTATCGAAGAATCAGAAGAAATTCCATCATGACGATGAGCTTTAATAAAAATCACGCAATCGGATCCAGATTGCTCATTGAATCTCTGATCGAAATCGCAAATGCACGCAGTAGCACCTACTGGAAAGAGTTCATCACACGATCCATGAAGCTTTCCATTGAGCCTTATATCAGATCTTGCCGATATTCTGGAACAAAAATTGACCTCAGCATTATTATGAAAATGCTGTCCCAAGCCAAAAGTCCTAAACTCTATATATGGGCAACTCTTATTTTGATTAACAAAGATGCCATCAACATAATCAGAAAATTAAAGGGTTAATATCCCGAATCACATTCTTCCGAAAACCCAGGATTTGACATCGAGATATTTATAAAGCAGCAGGAAGAGCAAAATATTCCAAACCAGAAGCCCCACAGAAACGCCAATTGCCGCACCAACAGAACCATAAACCGGTATCAGAGCGATGCAAAGAAGGATGTTGATCAATAAAGAGGCAGCTTGCCCGATAAGCGTTATTTTTTCGTGGCCAGTCATAGAGAGGAAAAGACCTACCTGGCCAAAGAAAACATTAAAAAGCTGACCGATTGTCAGTATCACCAGTGGCGCATAGGAAATGGCGCCATATTCCTGACCAAAAACCAGGTTGACCAGCTCTTCTCCATAGAAAATAAACACCAGCGCACAAGGAAATGACAACAGCAAAGCACCTTGTGAAGATTTTGTTGCCAACCGTTGCAACGCGGCTTTATCCGAATTACTCCAGGCCGCAACCACATAGGGCGCCATGACCAGGCCAATAAGGACCAATGGCAAATTGACCAGTTGCGCGCCTTTATCAGCCACCCTCATTGCCGCCACAGACTCGTTCTCACCCATCACACCAAGCAAGACAATACCCACATTGGCGTTAAGTACTGAAACAATGTTAATGATTGAAAATGGTAAAAGAGCTGAGAGCCACTGCTTTCTTTTGAAAAACGGTTGAGTTCTTTCAATAGACGAAGGCTGTTTCTTCTTCAGGATTACCGTTGAGAAAAGAAATAAAATAAATAGTGCGAAAGCCTGAGAAAGCAACACATTTTCTTTATCAAGCGCGCCCAAATACAGCAACACGACCACGCCTAACAATACGATCAACGGCTGCAGAATCTGACTCGGCAGGATGGCCCAGAACGGTTCCTTCAACCCTCTGAACACCCCGTCCCTCACGGCATTCAGTCCAACCAGCGGTACAAGAAGAATCACATAGGGTAGCAAACCCCATTTTTCTTCAGATGGAATCCATCCCGCCATGGCGAGACATAAGTAAACAACAACCAGTACCGTTGAAACGAGAACTACCCACTGATACGCAGATAACATGACTCCTTTGTACAACGGCCAATTTTCAACGTGCTTATTGGCTGCCACCTCGCGGGTAAGCAGCGCAGTCACCCCGCCGGAAACCGGTAAGGCCAACAGAGGCACCAAAGCCATTGCAAAGGAGTATTGCCCAAAGTCATTGGCCCCTAAAAGCCGGGCCAGAATCACGCTAATGGCAAGGGCTAGCGGAATCGAAAGCGCCTTAACAAGCCCGACCTCTAACAATTTTTTGATAAAAGGGCGTTTAAGAATTTTTTGTACGTTCAAGAGCGCCTCTTCCGGTATTCAGATGTTAGGCACAACTACGCCATCATGGCATTTGAGGAGTCCGACAGTATCAGGCATACCCATCTGGGTTCTGATGCTGCCAGCGCCAATGATCCGCACACATCGCCTCAATACCGCGCTTGGCTTTCCACCCCAACACTTTCTCGGCAAAGGCGGGATCGGCATAGCAACTCGCCACATCCCCCGGTCGACGCTCAACAATGCTATAGGCAACTTCTCGCCCGGAAGCGGCGGAAAAGGCATTTACCATCTCCAGCACGCTGTAACCGCGCCCGGTACCAAGATTGGTTGTTACCAGGCCTCCCTTTGCTTCAAGCGCCTCCATCGCAGCCAGATGCCCCTCGGCCAGGTCCATCACGTGAATATAATCCCTGACTCCGGTGCCATCCTTGGTAGGGTAGTCTCCACCAAACACATTCAGCTTTTCCCGTTTCCCTACCGCCACCTGCGCAATGAACGGCATAAGGTTATTCGGAATGCCATTGGGGTCTTCCCCGATTTCACCGCTTTCATGTGCCCCGGCAGGATTGAAATAGCGAAGCAGTGCAAGCCGCCAGGAGTCATCACTCTGATACAGATCGCGGAGCATATCTTCGATATGCAGTTTGGTCGCACCGTAGGGATTGGTGGCACTGAGAGGGAAATCTTCACGGATAGGCACACTGGACGGATCGCCGTAAACAGTCGCCGAGGAACTGAATACCAGGGTCTGCACACCTGCGTTGTCCATGGCTTCAAGTAACCGAAGGGTACCGGTGACATTGCAGTCGTAATACCGCAGTGGCTGTGCAACGGACTCCCCCACCGCCTTGAGACCCGCAAAATGAATCACTGACGCAATATCATTCTCGCTGAACAGCTGCTTCAAACAATCACTATCGCGGATGTCGCCTTCCATAAATGTCAGCGACTTGCCTGTCAGCCGCTCCACCCTGTTAAGGCTTTCCCGACTGCTGTTACTCAGATTATCGAGGACAACCACTGAATAACCGGCTTCCAGCAAAAGCAAAACCGTATGTGAACCGATATAGCCGGCACCGCCGGTGACCAATACAGATGACATAATTCCTCCTGGAAGTTATCGCCAAGCGAAAATCGCTTCCGCTTACTTGGCCTTCTTCAAAACGGCTGCCGCGCGCAACGCAACACATTCAAGGGTAACCAAACTGCAGAGAGCCCCAAATGGGGCCCTCTGCTTGAGAAAATGCATGCACATTGCTATGCAGATGCCATGGCCTCTTCCACATTCTTCTCGAACAGGCCACGAATTCGCGCCAGGGCGTCTTCATTCTCGGCCTCGTAGCGCAACACCAGCTTGGGCGACGTGTTGGACGCCCGGCACAGGCCCCAGCCATCCGCATAGTCCATACGAATGCCATCAATAACGCGGCGCTCGCCCTCGCCGAAGTCCGCATTGTTCTGCAGATATTCCACGATACGGAATTTGTTCTCGTCCGTCACATTGATATTGATTTCCGGGGTGGTGCAAAGCACCGGGTAGCGGCCGAATAGTGCCTCCGCCCCCCCATCCGTCCGGCTGATGATACCCAGAATCCTGGCAGCGGCCACCAGCGCATCATCGAAGCCGAACCAGTCTTCTCCCAGGAAAATATGACCGCTCATTTCGCCAGCCAGCAAGGCCCCGGTCTCTTTCATACGTGCCTTGATCAATGAATGACCGGTTTGCCACATCTCCGGCTCGCCACCGGCTTCACGAATCACGTCAAACAACGTCCCTGTGCACTTCACATCGAAAATCACCTTGGCACCCGGATGACGGCTCACCAAGTCTTCAGCAAGGGCCATCAACAGGATGTCCGGGTAGACCACCTCCCCGGCGGGTGTCACCACCCCTACCCTGTCACCATCACCGTCGAAAGCCAGGCCAAGATCTGCCTCCTCTTCCTTCACCTTAGAAATCAGGTCCTGAAGGTTTTTCAGGTCGCCCGGATCCGGGTGATGATTGGGGAAGGTACCATCCACCTCGGTAAACAGCGGTACTACCTGGCAACCCAGTGCAGCCAGCGCCTGCGGAGCCTGAACGCCGGCGATACCGTTTCCGCAATCCACCACGACTTTCAGCGGCCTGGCCAGTGTATGCCGGCTCAGGAAAGTTTTCTCGTACAGGGCAAGAATCTCCTGCTCCCGGTAGCCACCCTCACCCTCAGCGAAGTGTCCCGCCTCAATGCGCTCACGCAGAGCCTGAATCGCATCCCCGGACAGTGTGGTGCCATTGATCACGATCTTGAAACCGTTGTAATTGCCCGGGTTATGGCTCCCGGTCAGCATCACCCCGGAGTTCAATCCCTCGATATGATAAGTGGCGAAGTACAGCGCAGGCGTCGGCACCATCCCTACGTTCACCACATGGCACCCGGTAGAACGGATACCATCGCTCAGCGCCTGCAGCAATGCCGGTCCCGACAGGCGGCCATCCCGGGCCAGGGCAATACTGTCCTGGCCTTGAGCCAACACCTCGGAACCGATGCTGCGCCCTACCAGGTAAGCCGTATCGTCAGTGAGAGTTTCGTTATAGATACCGCGAATGTCATAGGCCCGAAAAATCGAGGCGGGTACAGAGTGACTCATATCCTTTCCATTCTTTCCGTGAGTGAATTGCACAACTTGTCTTCAGACGATTCAGATTGCTCCAGGGTCCGACTGTCCTCAGGGATAATCCGGCTCCACCAACCTGGCCTGTTACAGGCTCGCTGGCGAAGCGAATTGGCGGGCAAAAAGCGCTTCGCCTTGCAAGCAAGGCTCCAACAGCAGGTTCTGAAGCTCCAACGGTCAGCAGCAGTTTGACTCCCTATTATTCACCGGCAGATGACACACTGATCTCTCTGCGATAGCGCCAGCCACCGTTGCCATCTCTTTCCCAGCGGTCGAGATTGGCCAGGTACCAGGCCAACGTTTTCTGCAATCCCTCCTGGAAGCCCTCCACCGGCTGCCAGTCCAACGCATCCCGCGCCCGGCGGGCATCCATGGCATAGCGGAAATCATGACCGGGCCGATCCGCCACGCGCTGAATCAAGGATAAATACCCCGGCCCACCGGCCTGACGCGCGACCGCTGTTTGTGGGGCCAGCACTTCCAATTGCTCGCACACGGCCTCGACCACCTGCAGGTTACGCCGTTCGACACCACCGGCCAGATTATAACTCTGACCTGGCTCGCCCTGTTCCAGAATCCGCAAAAGTCCCTCCGCATGGTCATCCACGAAGAGCCAGTCCCGCACCTGCTGGCCATCTCCGTAAACCGGCAGTGGCAGCCCGTGCAGCGCATTCAAGGTCATTAGCGGAATCAGCTTTTCCGGGAACTGGTAAGGGCCGTAATTATTCGCGCTATGGGAAACCAGGATGGGCAGGCCATAAGTGCGATACCAGGCACGGACCAGGTGATCGGCTCCGGCCTTGGTCGCCGCGTAGGGAGAGTTCGGGCTATAGGGCGCATCCTCAACCGTGGCGGCTTGCCCTTCGGCAATCTCCCCAAAGACTTCATCGGTGGAAACCTGCAAGAACCGAAACCGGGATCGCCGGGCTGGTTCCAGGCCGGCCCAATAGGCTCGGGCAACCTCAAGGAGAGTAAAAGTCCCCACCAGATTGGTCTGTACAAACCCGGCCGGGCCTCCGATGGACCGGTCCACATGGCTCTCTGCCGCTGCATGTATCACAGCATCCGGGCGATGGGTTTCGAACACGGCTTCCAGGGCAGGTCGGTCACAGATATTCACTGGCTCGAATGCATAGCTCGCCAAATCCGACACCGAGTCCAGTGCCGACGGGCACGCCGCATAGGTCAGGGCATCCACATTGACGACCTGAAAGGTTTCAGACGCCAATAACCTGCGCACCAGGGCAGACCCGATAAATCCCGCCCCGCCCGTAACCAGTACCTTCATATCAATGTTCGCTTTCTGCCTTATTCGAGCCATGCTCGCATGGCGACGTCACTCCTACCATCGGGGCTTCGCTTTGCAAGCAAAGCACCAACGGATAATCCGGGCTGAGTTCCCCCCGTTAGCGCCTTGCTCGCATACCGGCGTCGTTTGCCTCAGTGAGAGCTAGTCCCGCCATGGAAGCCGCCAGGGCACGGTCAGCGCTGCCGGTGAAAACGCAGGGTATGGGCAGCCCCGCGTAAAACTGGCGCAGTGCAGCACATAAGGAAAAGGCCCATACGGGCCTGATAGTGGACAATCCAAGATGCCTTAGCGGTCAACTCACCACACCGATCACCGCGCCCATCCGGCCCCTCGGAGGGGAATAGCCTTTCGCTTTGCGAGCAAAGCTCCAACGGATAATCCCGGAGCTTCCGTGCCACCCCAAACCGTTGGAGCCTTGCTCGCAAGGCGAAGACCAAGAGCACTCAGCCAGCGATCAGGAATCCTTGAACGAACCGATATGCCGTGCCAAAGCCATGGATGACGCATCCAGGCCGGATGCCGCTTCCGGCTCGGCCAGAACCTCCAGCATATCCGTGGCAATCAACTTGCCCATTTCCACGCCCCACTGATCGAACGGGTTAATCCCCCAGATCACCGCCTGCACAAACACCTTGTGCTCATACATGGCCAGCAGTGCGCCAAGAGTGCGCGGCGACAACTCGTCCAGCACTAGAGTCGTGCTGGGCTGATTGCCCCGATAACGCTTGTAAGAGGGTAACGCCAATTTCGGATCCAGCGCGCGCTCACCCAGGGCAAGCAACCGCGATTGGGCCAAACAGTTGGCATTGGACAACCGGTGCTGGGCCTCAAGCTCAGCCGCAGAATCAAAATGCATGGCTTCCGTATAACGGCGTGCCGTCATCAGAAACTCACAGGCCACCGGCTTGGTGCCCTGATGCAATAGCTGGAAAAACGCATGCTGGGCATTCGGGCCCACCTCGCCCCAGATGACCGGGCAGGTATGGTAATCCAGAGGCTTGCCCGCTCGGCAGACGGATTTGCCGTTGGACTCCATTTCCAACTGCTCCAGATAGGCGGGCAGATGCTTCAGTCGACCGTCATAGGGCAACACGGCCCGGGCCGTGATATCAAGAAAGTTGATATTCCATACATCCATCAACCCCAGCATCACCGGAATATTTTCTTCCCAGGGGCGGGTCCGGAAGTGCTCATCCATGGCATGGGCGCCAGCCAGCATGTCACGAAATGCTTTCATGCCCACTGTCAGAGCAATGGGCATGCCGATGGCTGACCACAGGGAATAGCGTCCACCCACCCATTCCCAGAAAAGCAGTTGGTTCTTTTCCAGAATGCCCCAGTCCGTCATACGCTGGGCATTAGCCGAAATACCGATAAAGTGGCAGCGCATCATGGCTTCACTTTCACCACCCAAACCACGCGCCAGCCAGCAACGGGCCGTGTTGGCATTATGCAGGGTGTCCACCGTGGTAAACGACTTGGAAGAAACCAGAATCAGGGTAGTACGAGGGTTAAGGTCACGAAGAATCTGGGAAATCTGACTGCCATCCATGGACGATGCGAAATGCAGTCTTGGGCGCGCCTGACCTTCTGGCGGCAAACAGGATTCCAGAGAGAACGCCGCCATCAAAGGACCCAGCTCAGAGCCACCCACTCCCACATTCACCACATCGGTAATGGCATCGCCCATACAGCCACGCCAGTGACCGGACATGATTCGGTCTACCATTGCGCCCATGGCATCGAGCTGTTCATGGACGTCGTCCTGCCCCGGGCCCTGCGGGCTCCGCAAGCGCCAGTGCATGGCGGGACGTTTTTCGGTGCAATTCACGTCCTGACCACCGAACAGGCAATCCACCCAGTGGGCCAACTGACGCTCGTCGGCCAGTTTCAGCAACAAATCCCGGGTGCCGGCAGACACACGCTGCTTGCTGTAATCGGCCAGCAAACCACAATCCTTCAGACTGAAACGCTCGAAACGTTTTTCATCCGCCTCAAACCAGTCTGCGAGATGCCTTTGCTTTTCCTTCACGGCGCGCATGGCAAGCTGGCTCCATGCGTTACTGATGGTAAGAACGTCCTGTTCCGGCACCATGGTTATCTCCCTATACCTTCGTACACAAGCCCCTGCCCTCTGACAAAATCCGGATCATAGATATTCCGGCCATCCAGAATCAACGGCTCACGCATCGTCAATTTCAAACGCGCCCAGTCCGGGCTCCAATAACGTTTCCACTCAGTGACCAGCATCAGGGCATCGGCATTTTCCGTGGCCACGTAAGGGTCATGATTAACCTCAACCGTCCCCTTACCTTCCGCCCAGCGAGCCAACTCCGGAATCCCTTGCGGGTCATGAATAGCCACTTGCACATCTTGTGCCCAAAGCGCCTGTATCACCTTCAGAGCCGGACTATTATCTACCCGATGGGTGCCTGGTTTAAAGGAAACTCCCCAAATTGCCACCTTTTTACCGGCCACATTACCACTAAAGTACCGCCAGAACTTCCTGAATAGCACTTCCTTCTGACGCTCATTGATACGAAGCACCTGATCCAACAAGCCCGGTTCCGGGTCCTTCTCGCGTAACGCCTCTGCCAGAGTCAGCACATTGCGGCTCAATCCCGGCCCGCCAAACCCGCAACCCGGGTATAAATAGGCATCACCAATGCGCGGGTCGGCCCCCAGCGCCTGGCGGACCACATTAATATCCACACCCAATGATTCAGATAAATGGGCCATGTCATTCATATAGCTGATCCGGGTCGCCAGGATCCCGCTGATGGCCAGCTTGGCAAATTCCGCTTCGCGCAGCGTCATTACCCGAATCACATCACGGCGCCGGTTAAAGGGGCGAAACAGCTCGTGCACCAGCACCTCGGCCGCCTTGCTCTCGCAGCCAAGCAAAATATTATCCGGCCGGGTAAAGTTGTCGTAGGCGTTACCTTCCTGCAGGGTATCCGGCATGGCCACCAGCTCAGTCGGGCTACCGGCATCCTGCAGCACCTTGCGCAATGCTTCCGACACACCCACCGGCCCCATGGACTGATTCACCAGCAGTTCACAGCCCGGCTTATGCCCATGCAACGCCACAATCCGCTTGGCCTGCGCCTCATTACCCGGGTGTAGCGCCAGGAAAACCACCTGCGCATCTGCCACTTCCCCGGCATCTTCAAGCAGCCGGTATTTCAGCCGGCCGGAACGGCGCTGATCATCCAGCAGAAAGCGCAGCCCCTGCTCCTTGTATAATGCCGCCCCCTGCTCAAGCGCCGTCCAGGCACCCTGCGTCGTCACATACCAGTTCACCTGGTGCCCGGTCTGCGCCATCGCCGTCGCCGTTACCTGAGCACACAGGGTGTCTCCATACACATTCAAAAGCATCTGCAAACCTGCATTATCGTTATCAAGCCAAGGAGCCTCTTAAAAACCTTCAACACTCTGATTATCCTGTGGGAAGCGATGCTGGCATCGCGAATAACGGCGTTCCCGCCGGCACTTTCGCAATGCAATCACCGCGTCCCATAGCAGATAAGACGGTTTGGAAAGACTCCAAAGCCTGGTATTTCCCGTACACCGCGGAGCGCATTCGCCTTGCAAGCAAAGCTCCAACAACTTTACGCACTATTGAAGCGTTGCTCCCACTTTACCTGCCGTTGGAGCCTTGCTTGCAAGGCGAATACGCCTGGAAGACGAGCAAACGCCCCTTCATCCCAAGAGCAAAGCGAAATCGGATACTACCCCGCCGCCGCCTTCATCATCGCCCGAGCCGCTTCACCCAACTCCGGGTGCTTGGCCGCATAATGAAAAATGGCCTGCAAATAACCAGCCTTACTACCACAATCAAAGGTCTTGCCCTGCATGGAATAGGCTTCCACGGGCTGGCGCTCCATCAGAGTCGCAATGGCATCGGTCAACTGGATCTCATTACCGGCGCCAGGCGGCGTCTCCGCCAGAATCGCCATAATCTCGGCGGGCAAGATATACCGCCCCACCACAGACAACCGCGATGGCGCTTCATTCACCGGCGGCTTTTCTACCACACCCGTCATCGGCGCTGACTCGCCCTTTGCAGGTGCGCCACCTTCCAGGGCAACAATCCCGTACTGGTCTACCCGCTCGGCAGGCACTTCCTCTACCATGATTTGCGCAGTGCCTTTCTCATCAAAGCGGCGGACCATAGCGGCAAGATCTTCCTCGCAGTCGTCGCAATCCACCAGCACATCCGGTAACAGCACCGCAAAAGGTTCGTTACCCACAACAGGACGAGCACAAGCAACCGCATGCCCCAGGCCCAGGGCCTTGTGCTGACGCACGGCAATCACACTCACATCCGCCGGCAGAATATCGCGCACTTCCGCGAGAAGCTTGTCTTTACCCTTGGCTTCAAGCTGCTGCTCCAGCTCGTACTGGGTATCGAAATAATCCTCAATGGCACTCTTGGCCGAATGTGTCACCAGGATAATTTCCTTGATGCCCGCTCGAACTGCCTCTTTCACCACGTACTCAAGGGCAGGCCGATCCACCACCGGCAACAACTCCTTGGGGATCGCCTTCGAGGCTGGCAACATCCGTGAACCAAAACCTGCAACCGGCAAGACTGCTTTCTTAACCATAATGACCACGCTCGAAATATCGGTAAATGTACACAACACAAACACCGGTCAACACACCGGCGATATCCAGCCCCAGATCCACCCAAGTCGACGACCGCCCGGGCACCCAGAGCTGAAAAATTTCAATTAATCCCCCCAGGCCAGCAGTGACACCAGCCGCTAACCAGACTCTGCGACCAGCCAAGGCCAGAAAAAAAACGCAAGCAGCACTGAGCAAGTAATGCGCCGCAGGCTCAATATTGCCCAGTGAGAACAAGACCTTCACATCATCCCTGGCGGAGCCGGGCAAAACGCCGCCGATGCAAAAAAGGACTAAAAGTAAGGCACAAGCGAAAGCGGCCTGGCGCCGGCTAATCCACATTAATCACTGCCGAACAGATCGCGGGTGTAAACCTTTTCGGCATAAGGTTTCAACGCATCGACCATACGGTTGGAAATGATCACATCGCAAGATTGCACAAAAGTGTCAAAGTCACGTATTACCGTGGAGTTGAAGAAAGTGTCGTCCTCCAAGGCAGGCTCATACACCACCACCTCGACCCCCTTGGCCTTGATGCGCTTCATAATGCCCTGGACGGATGAAGCACGGAAATTATCCGACCCCGCCTTCATGATCAAGCGGTATACCCCCACTCTTTGCGGGTTGCGCTTAAGGATATCCTCCGCTATGAAGTCCTTGCGGGTGCGATTGGCATCCACAATGGCCTGGATCATGTTGTTGGGCACGTCTTGGTAATTGGCCAGAAGTTGCTTGGTATCCTTGGGGAGGCAATAGCCTCCGTAACCAAAGGACGGGTTGTTGTAGTGGCCGCCAATTCGCGGGTCCAGGCACACACCCTCGATAATCTGGCGGGTATCCAAACCATAATGGGCCGCATAGCTATCCAGCTCATTGAAGTAAGCCACCCGCATGGCGAGGTAAGTATTGGCGAATAATTTGATTGCCTCCGCCTCGGTAGGACTGGTAAACACTACGGGGACGTCTTCCCTGATCGCCCCTTCTTTTAGAAGCTCTGCAAAGGTACGAGCCTCCTCACTGTGATCACCAACAATGATCCGCGAGGGATAAAGGTTATCGTATAAAGCCTTGCCTTCACGCAGAAACTCTGGGGAAAACACAATTCGGTCGGTATTAAAGCGTTCACGTAATGACTGGGTAAACCCCACAGGTACCGTAGACTTGATAACGATGGTAGCCTCAGGGTTGATTGCCAGCACGTCCGTAACGACCGCCTCCACCGAGCGGGTATTGAAGTAATTGGTCTCCGGATCGTAATCCGTGGGGGTCGCCACGACGACAAAATCCGCACCGGCAAAGGCAGCCTTCTTGTCTGTGGTCGCAGTGAGATCAAGGTCACGGCAATCCAGATACTCCTGGATCACTGAATCCTCAATTGGAGACTGCCACTGGCTCAACTGGGCCACCTTCTCCTCATCAATATCCAACGCCACAACAGAATGATGTTGGGCCAATAAAATCGCATTGGAAAGTCCAACATAGCCCGTTCCTGCAATAGCAATTTTCATTGAAAACCTCTCAACTCAATTGCTCCCCCGGATCTCAAAAAAATAAAGCTCATATCTATTTCCATATTAGCAATGTATTAAAACCAAGCCTCTTCTTAACAAAATAAACCGCAAAAAGATTTTGCCCAGCGACACAAATCGCAGTAGCCACCGCGCTCCCAGTTCCGCCATAAAATACTGTAAGAAGAACACCAAGAAAAACACAGAAG
This sequence comes from Alcanivorax sp. HI0007, assembly GCF_001635525.1. Lineage (NCBI taxonomy): Bacteria > Pseudomonadati > Pseudomonadota > Gammaproteobacteria > Oceanospirillales > Alcanivoracaceae > Alcanivorax > Alcanivorax sp. HI0007. Next base: position 3,742 of record NZ_LWEJ01000241.1, on the reverse strand, counting down.
GGAGCACTTAAGAGAAGTATATTACGAACATCCCTCTCATACCCCGACATCATAAGCAAATACGTCACGGAACCAGTAATCACATTAACAAATTGCCCAAGAACAAGGATTCGTAGGTAAATGCTTCCAGAAGAAAACTCTTCACCGAAGAAACCCATAATAAATTCTGGAAAAACCAGCATAATTGCTACTATTGGCATTGCAGCAACTATCGTCAATTTAACTGACAAAACAGCCACTCTACGCAGACCCGCTATATCATTCATGCTGTATAGCAAAGCAAATTTAGGCGCCACCACCAGATTAATTGCCACCAAAACGAAACTTGTAAGCATGGCGGTTCTCTGGGCAACCGCCAATTGTGCCACCTGATCAGGCTCTATATAAACACCCGCAATAAATTGCCCCGACCATTGAATAACCTGATTCATTATTATTACAACCCAAAGAGGCTTCGCAGTCTTCCAAATATCACTGAACGGCAAAGAATTAACTGTAGAGAATTTACTGCAACCACTAGCCAGCAATATAGAGAACCCCAGCAGCATCGTAATAAAAGTCGACAATGAATAGAAATACGCAGCGTCAGCCGCACTTTCGACTGAAAAACCAATACAAAAAACCGCCAAAATAAAACTCGAGGATATATTTAAAACAAACACCGACCCCACGATTTTTCTTTGGCCCTGGAGGCTCATGGAAATCAAGCTATAAATAGAAAAAAATAAAATACTTGGAGCAATATTTATCAAGACAGACTGAATATCAGGCTTAGAGAAAAAATCCACTGATAAAATTCGAGAAAATAGCAGTACACACAGAAAAACAAACACGGAAAAGCATCCAGAAAAAAATATGCTTTTCCAGAACACAGAGCTCACAACTCCCCATTGCTGAACCGGAGCAGCAGAAGATGTGATCTTGAGTATTACATTACTAAACCCGCAACGAGAAATAGTGCCAAGGAAAACGGCTATAGCAAACGCGAGAAAGAAGTAACCAGACTCCTCTACCCCAAGCATTCGGCCAACCACCAAATTCATAAAGAAAACCGAAAGCGCCCCAACCAAACGTACCGACAAAGCAAGCAGAGCCCCTAAAGTCAATACTTTTGCTTCACCTCTATTTTCAGAAGCCACTAGCATAATCCATATTCAAATCACACTCTCCCCCGGTGTTCATTGATGGAGGAGTCTCTTTGGAACCGATTTGTACTTGGAGCATAAACCACTAAAAATATATAATTAACAACAAGAACAGTTAACAAATGATCCCACCACCAAACATCAAAGGCTTCTCTTATCAAAAAAGCAAACAAGAATATGCTAAAAGATGTGTAGTGCTTACTGATTACAGCACCTCCTGTCTTTATTGCCATTGAAAGATTATTAATTCCCGCCTTCACAAGATAGAGAATGAATGCAACATATATAAGCAAACCTATAACCCCATGTTGGTACAACATAGCGATGTAAGAACTATGTGTTCCAGCAGAGAATCGTTGAGAGCTCCCCTCTAGCGGAGTGGAATTCCCCCAACCAACCCAAAAATGTTTTGAAAAATTCTCAATAGAATAAGCATATATCTTAAAGCGTGTACCTGAAGACTCAGAACGGGACTCAACAAATAAATTTTCAAAATAATCAACCAGATAATCCGAAAAGAAAATCATAAGCGCAATAAAAACAAAAAATGAAAACGAAAGGATCAAGAAAATATTTTTTGCCTTCCCCCGCATAAAAACCGGATTCAAAATCAAAGCATACACAAGCATGGAAAGGACAAAAGCAAGAAGACCAAGCCTAGAACCTGTGGCAAGAATCATTAAAAAAATAAGAATTAAAGAAAAGAATCGAAATGAAGATTTTCTTATCGATACCACAAATGGTGACAATAAAATCAAAGCCATGCACGAACTACTAAAAGAAACCATCGGCCCAGAAAACCTATTCGCAGCATCCTCGTAATCATTAAAAAGGGCCCCAAATGATTGGCTCGACAAACTTTGCAAAAAATACGAATCGCCACTATTTGGGATTATAAAGGAGGCTAGCGTCCGCATCTGAAAAGTAGGAAAAGCCATGTAAACAAAAAAAGAAAACAAAAAGAACAAGAATAAAAATAAAGAATAACCTCGCATTACTTCATAAATATAAAAGTAGCCTTTCTCTTTGTATACCAAGTACACAAAATTATAATACATTCCAGCCATTAAAAAAGTGGACATGAATTTTAGCCAAAGGCCAAAATTGGTATATGTAATAATTGAGGTAAGACACCAAGCAGCTATAGCAAAAAACCATAGAGAGGATCGCGATAATGTAAGGCTTTTATTTTTCAATGAAGCAAAAAGATAAAGTCCTGCAAGAAAGGGTAAAAGCAAAACCTGTTCAAGCCCGGCAACCCAAAGCACCAAAACCAAAACTACAGGGATAAAGTTCGTCTTACGCATCCTTTCCCCATAACTTCTTTAGCAACAAGATTAAATAATGCTGATAATCAATAAAATATCGCCGAAAAAGCCTTCTCGGCTCTTTGTATATTCTGTAAACAAACCGAATATTAAACTTATCAATCCAAACTGGGTAATAATTATCTGAAGCAACTTTTTGATCAAGAAACCCACCGCAAGTAAAAATTACGGAGCGACAGCCTGCCTCTCGAATCTTCACACCAAGAATCTCTTGTCTAGGAGCCCCCATACCAAGAATGACAACATCAGGCTGGGCATTTTTTATTGCCGAAACTATGCAATAATCCTCACTATAGCCGTGCATCAAAGCAAAAATATTTAGGCCCGGAAAATCATTTTTAATTTTTTCCTCAAACCTTTCAACAACACCGGGGTATCCACCAACTACAGCCACCTGATACCCTCTTTTTTCAGCCAAAGAAAACACCTTTGGCGCAAGAGAAGTATCATCGAAGCTATATCTTGTTATTTTATCTCCAAGCATCTTCGCACCAAGAACAACGCCAATTCCATCAGCCAATATATAATCATGTTTTTCAAGGGCTCTTGCATACGAATAATCATTCAAAAGTTTAAAACAACCGGGATTAACAAATGTAACAACTTTTGGGCCACCTCTAAAAAAATCATCCGCCTGGATGTTCGCGCAAATTTTTACCCCTAAATGATCAATTATCATAAATTAATGCCTATCCTAGAAAGGAATGCATATTCTTCCTGATAATATTTTTTCACTTTATCGATAGTGCTGTCAGACAAAAACTTCTCGCTCTTTTCGAAATTGATAAACTTATATATTTTGATGAAATAATTTCTCCAAGAACCTTTTGGAAGAACCGAAGAAATCCACCTAACCATCTTGTGTACTTTTTTATTTTTAACTTCCACAGTTTTATTTTTAACCGCAAAAGAAAATGTGCTATAAAAACTTGGATCAATCGACAACCAGCCGGATATATCTTTCATCAGAGATGCTGGGTTGTCATTAATTTCCGAGAAAGATAGCACTTTTATTTTTTCGCCAAGGGCCAACCAAGCAGGAAGATACTCACTATACTTGGAATGTTTAACCCCATAATCAAATAATTCATGCCCTGTAGAAAGCCCATTATCCTTTGAGAGCTCAAAGTATTCCAAGAATGAAATAGAGCTACCTTCTATATAATTATTATTTGAAAAGTATTTATAGGTAGAATAAAGCCTATCGACAGGATCTCTAACAACCACTAAAATCTTTGCGTCTGGGATCAAAGAAATCACATCTAAAAC
>NZ_LWEJ01000240.1:0-19329 GCF_001635525.1 Alcanivorax sp. HI0007 | reverse complement strand
CTTTTCCAGATCCACATCCGCGAACATGAGCATTTCGGTATTGGGCACCGATTCGCTGATGATGGCATCGTGGGGGAAGTAGAAGTCGCTGGGGGAAAACACCGAGGACTGGGCGTACTGGATGTCCACGGCGTCGACCCGGGGAAGGTTGCCCACGGAACCGGCGATGGCCACGTAGCATTCGTTTTCGATGGCGCGGGCCTGGGCGCAATGGCGTACGCGCAGGTAGCCGTTCTTGGTGTCGGTCCAGAACGGGACGAAGAGGATGTCCATCTTTTCGTCCGCCAGGATACGACCCAGCTCGGGGAATTCCACGTCGTAGCAGATCAGGATGCCCACGCGGCCCGCGCCATCGAAAACGAATGCTACGTGGCCATCGCCGGTTCCGTGGGCAACCTTCCCCGGGTCGACGCCGTGGACATCCAGTACGCCCAGTCCTCGGTGTTTTCCCCCAGCGACTTCTACTTCCCCCACGATGCCATCATCAGCGAATCGGTGCCCAATACCGAAATGCTCATGTTCGCGGATGTGGATCTGGAAAAGCTGAAACTGCTGCACCGGGAAGGCTCGGTAACCAACCTGCGTGATCGTCGCCACGATCTGTATAGCCTGGACTGGAAAAACAAAGGCTGAACCCCACCAGGGCAGGGCCGTCCGGCCCTGCCTGCCTTCGCCCCCATGCCCCATGCGTACTGTAGGAACGCAGCGTAGCGAAGTAACGCACGTAGTGCGGCCCGGAGGGTGAGCGAAGCGAATACGCCGCTTGAGGCGCGAACACCTTTCAAAATCCCCCCTTCGTCAGAAAACTTCGCTCAAACGAGTACAAAACTGCTCCCCATCGCTTGATCAGAAAATGCCGCCTTCCTCATATCACTGCCTTCCTGAAAGGGCGTCGTTGTACCCCGTCGATATTTCTGCTTTTATCGGTCAGTATGCAAATTTGATAAATGTGATAGGAAGCAGGCGTGTTCATTGGATATTCGAGCGGGCTTCCTAATAACTGTTAGGTTGCTCTGCCTTGTCCTGTTTATTGAGGCCGGAGCAGTTTGAAATTCACTGCCAGTAGCAGGCAGTCCAGCATCAGGTTTTGTGCCGGTTCTCATATCCGGCAGTTTCGCTTCTGGTGCCGTTGTTGAGGTTGTGAGTTGTGGCAAGTCGTTCCCATTCGTTATGGGTTGCCACATTCCAGGTTGGCGGTAGCTGCAAGGTTTGGGTTCTTGCAGGTGCCATAAATTCAGGTTGGGTTCGCAGGTTCACACCGTGCCAGTAGTTGGCAATGGCGTGTCGCCAACCTAACCAGGCAAGGCAGCGGACGCAAAATACGCGCCGCTGCTCGCAGCGTTACGGCTAGGAAGCAGAATGCAAATTAAAACGATAACGAGCTGGAGTGATTTTGATCGAATTGTCGGTAGAAAGCACTTTCGAAAATGGATTTTTAGAGGGCAGTCTTGTTCTGACTGGGCTCTTGAGAGTTCATTGCATCGCGCATTTGAAGAAGCCCAGTCAATACATAAACTTAAAAGCGGAAAAGAGAAGAAGCTTAATCGGATTGAACATGAAAAAGTGATGATAGATCGTTTCAAGTGTAATGCTCACTTGTACCTGGATCATCTCCCTCGGGATGAAGATCTCCTAAGTTGGCTTTCTTTGATGCAGCATCATGGGGCGCCTACCAGATTGTTAGATTTCTCATTTTCTCCCTATGTGGCTTTGTTTTTTGCCTTAGAGTCCGGCGAGGGTAATGCTGCCATTTATTGCATTAATCATGATGCTATTATAAATGATGATGATGAATATTTCGGGAAGCATCGTCTCGAAGTATATTCAAGGATACTTGACCCTATAAATGGAAAAGATGACCCATGTCTTTTTGCATTTGAGCCTACGTTTTCCAATCAACGTTTATTATCTCAGCAAGGCCTGTTTGTTGCGACGAACACGCTTGATGTAAGCCATGGAAAAATTTTGAATGACTACGAAATTCAAGATGCTGATGTAATTAAAATTATAATACCAGCAAAGCAAAGGTTTGAGGGGCTTCGAAAGTTGAATAAAATGAACATAAATTCATCAAATATATATCCAGGATTGGATGGCTTTTGCAAGAGTATGCGTCGACAACCGGTTTTTGGTCTAGAATGGCAGAGAAGGATCGGCAATGAGCTGTAACAAACCATTGCAAGCGGGCAAGCCACTGAATGCGGCGTTAGACAAATAAATGAGTGATATTACAGATTTTTCAAGACTATCAATTTCCTTGGAGGCCCTGGGGCTTATTCTGGCTTGGGGGGACACAAGAAGGCCTCTATGGTTCGTTCGTGTTGAGAAAAAACTGGATAAAATTTCTCAGGCAGATATTGGGGATGTTATAGCGTTGCTGCCTGCTCTTCTTGAATATATCGTCGTGGCTTTCTTGGTGGTTGGCACCTTTATACTTGGTCAAAATTTCGAATCCAGTGACTTTGTATATCTTTATGGGGCGGCACTATTGTTAGCTTTTTTCTCTCCATTTATTGTAAAGAGAATGAAGTTATTTTCAGGCGGTAATGCGATGGCTACGTTGGGCTTAATTATTGCCGGAATTGGCGTGGCAATTCAGGTTTTTCAATGGCTCTAAACAGCCACTCAAATTCGTTCCGAGCACAAAAATCGTGGCCTCCACCGGGCTCGATAACGCTCGCTGTTTAGCCGGACGTTCGGCGTCACTGAAACGGAAATGCCAGGGCCGCGGCAATGGGGTCAGGCCTCCCAATTCCCATTAATCCTATAGTCTGGGAAATGGGAGATCTGATCCCAAGGCAGGTCGCGGATTAACTTGTATTAATTTAAAGTGTTAGAGGTGGTGGTGATTGATTTTCTAGAGAGTGATTTTTCTAAATATGTGGTCGCTGTTACGGCGGTATCATTTTTGTTTAGATCGATAATAAAGTTTTGGCTCGATAAAGAGACGAGATCATTCCAGAATAATCTCGAATCAAAATTAAGTGATTACGAACACAAGCTTGAGAAGGAAAGAATAAAGCTACAGATTTCATATGGTGGTATTTTCGAGAAACAGGCGTCGGCATTACTGAGTCTCCATAAATCAATTATAAAACTACAAGAGGAGGCTGATTTGGCGACAATTTCTTTTCCAGAGGATGTGGGGAAATCTAAATTAAGATTTAGGGAATCCTGGTCCATCGTGAGAAATGAGTACAGAGAAAACAGAGTGCTTTTTCCTGAAGATATTGATGATGCGGTAAAGGCATTTTTAGAAAAAATATTCATGGCCGTTAGAGAGTATCATAGCGCTGAAAGACAACTATTGAGAGTCCCAACAGGTGAGGAATTTGACAATATTATCGATAAGCAAGATGCAGCTTTTGAGGTAATAAGGGTTGAAGTTCCTGACATCGAAAAGAAAATTGTAGATTCAATAAGGGCAAAAATAGGGGCGTCGGTTGATTATTGATTTTCTATATTTGCCTAAGGGTTGGCTTGGGTTTTTCGCAAAACACAAAACAATGGGGTCAGGCCTCCCAATTCCCACCTACAGTCTGGGAAATGGGAGACCTGACCCCTGGTCCTTCACAAAAGCGAACAGACGATGGGGTTAGCCGGTACGACTTTGTTTGTCGGGTTCGGCCAATGACAGAGTTTTGGAGTTTCCTAGTTGAGCATCTTAATAGCAGGTACATTATTTTCGAGTTCAAAAATTATGTTGGGAAGATAAAGCAAGGGCAAGTACTGACAACCGAGAAGTATCTGCTCGAGAGAGGTTTGAGAAAAGTTGCAATTATTCTTACTAGGGCTGGTGCTGATAAAAATGCTTTGAAAATGATGCAAGGCGCCATGCGTGAGCACGGAAAGCTGATGTTAGCAGTGGACGACAATTTTTTTGCAAAATGCTTCATATGAAGGAGCGGGGGGAGGATCCAACGGATTGTCTTTTTGAGTTGGCTGACGATTTCCTATTGTCGTTGCCAAGGTAATAATTTAATTAGTAGGTGAAGCCGACCGGTACTTCGCTGCGCTCCATACCGGCGGCTTACCAGGGCGTTAGCTCTCACTTGGACACTATATGAGTATTAACGCAGCACTTAACCTCTTTTTGGAAGAGTATCCGCAAGCTCTCGAGGAGCGATTCGCGGGGCACGCAGTTGCTGATTTCATCCGGAACGAAGTGCCTTCAGTAGTTCGAGATGTTCTTGATGTTGGCGATCGCTACCTCGTTCATGGAAGTCCTGGTCAAGGCAACTGGGCAAAGGTTCCATGGGTGGCAATTTACGATCGTTTCATCACTGAGTCAGCCCAAGATGGCTTCTATTTGGTCTATTTGGTTCGCGAAGATTTCTCGGGAGCGTATCTGTCCCTGAACCAAGGAGTGACAACCGTACGTAAAGTCTATGGTGCGGATGCCAAAGTTGCACTTTCCGCTCGGGCGGCTGATTACATTGCGAGACTCGGGAACGTCCCGTCATATACAGTAACTGGAGCCATTGATCTCGCCGTCGAAAAAGCGTCGAGCCTTGGGGCGTTCTACGAGGCGGGTGCTATCTGCTCAAAGTATTACAACAGGGGAAGTATCCCAAGCGACGACGACCTTGCTGCGGACCTTCATCAGTTCGTTGATCTCTATTTCCGCCTTGTAACGAAAGATCTAACTCCAACCTCATCCAGCGCTGAGGAGGAGGATGAGATCGGACTTGATCAGGAAGACTTAACAAAGCTGCGCGAACACAAGCGAATCGAGCGGAATCGGAAGCTTTCTGAAAAGGCGAAAAGGATTCATGGATACACATGCCAGGCTTGTGGTTTCGACTTTTCACAGAAATATGGCGAAATTGGCCGGACCTATATCGAAGCCCATCACCTTACGCCGCTCCATGTGTTAAAGGGAAAAAAGGTTTCTTTGGACCCTAAAACTGACTTTTCAGTCCTTTGCTCGAACTGTCACCGAATGATTCATCGGTCTGAGTTTGTTGATAAAGTTGAAGAGTTCAGAGCTCGGTATGTTGTAAGACGTGAGAGCTAACTCAGGATTTATAAGTCAATTAAGAGCGTGCCACGTACATCAAGGGTTGAGAGTCATGGAGATCTGGTCTTGCCCGTGCCTTAAATTCTGTAAAAGCAATGGGGGGCAGGTCTCCCAATTCCCATTAATCTTACAGCCTAGGAACCCGAGCTCAAGATCCCGGGATTGGAAGAAATATTGAGGCCTTTTTCTGGTAGGTAAAAAATGACAGATTTAAGTACGGCGTTATTTCACGCAGCAGAATTAATGGCCGCTGTGTCCTCTATTGTCGTTGCATCTTGGGTTGGAGGCGCTGTTGTGCAAAATCAGAAAGATCAGAGACATCACAATAGATTAAGCGTTAAACCTCTTGTTCATCTTTGGACTCATCATGAGGAAAGGTCTTTAACTGTTAGGCTTGAGAATAATGGAGTAGGGCCAGCGATAATTAGAGGGTTGTCACTATTTAAGAGAGGGGATGAGCTTAATAAGTTTGTTTTTGATGACTTGTCACGTTTTCTTTTGAGTTTCCGGGAAGATATTTTTGATATCGTCACTTTAGATCAAATTAGATTGGCTCAAACCTATTCGTTGCCGGCTGGGAAGAGTGTTGACCTCATTCATATTCAGATGAAGGACCCCTATAAAAGTTACCTCATCAAGGCGCTCTTCAGTAGTTTGGAGCGCGATGTTCTAATCGAGGTGATTTATGAATCTATTTATGGTGAGGAAGTAAGAGCGATTAATCCGTAATTTATCATTTCTATTTGGTTTGGGTTGTGGATAAGAGTAGTTTTCGGATTTGCGGTCGGGTCTTTCCTCGTACGTGTCATCGAACCCAGAGAACGCTGGTTCCAGCCCTTCGCGCCCCCAAGAGGTGCTCCTACAGCACCTATAGCCAAGTACCCATTGAAGACCGATAACGGCCTTGATCAGTGCCAGCGAGTGCCCCAGTTTGTCCGCCACCGGGGTTGCGGTCATGCGATCGGCAGGCCATGCGAAAAGTAAACATCCACTCCTTCCCTGTATCTTCTTGTCCCGCCCAATTTGACCCATATCAACAAACCATAACATTGCTTAATGTAACTATTGAGCCTGTCATCGTGCTGGCCCTAGCATCCGATCAATCCGATCTGTTCAAGGGGCATGACAATGACAATTCAGGTTGATCCGGTGCGCCGGAATCTCAAATTCGGGCTGCCCGCCGGCAAGGCACTGAGCTGGAATCCGGGCGGGCTGCATATCTCCCAGTTCTATAACACCCTGTCGATTTTCTTTCCGGCGGGGGAGCGCTTCTTTATCCAGAGCGTGCGCAACTATCGCCAGGAAATCACCGACCCGCATCTGAAGGAACAGGTTTCCGCCTTTATCGGCCAGGAAGGCTTCCACACCCGTGAGCACGAGGAATACAACGAGGCGCTGGTGGCGGCGGGTATGCCCATCGAGGCCATGGATGCGGTGGTGGTGCGGTTGCTGGAACTGGTGAAGAAGGCGCCCCGTTCCGTACAGCTGGCGGCCACGGTGGCGCTGGAGCACCTGACCGCGGTGCTGGGCGACATGCTGCTGCGCAATACCGAACTGATGGAAGGGGTGGACCCCCATTACTCGGCGATCTGGCGCTGGCATGCCATCGAGGAAACCGAACACAAGGCGGTGTGTTTCGATGCTTTCGAGCAGGTGGTGGGGAAGGGCATCAAGGCCTATGGCCTGCGTGTGGGGGCCTTTCTGTTGGCCAATGCGTTGTTCTGGAGCCTGTTCGTGCCGTTCTACACGGTGATGGTGGCGAAGGGCGGTGGCCTGTTGAACCTGAAGGGGTGGTGGAAGGTGATCAACCTGACGGTGGGCCGCCCGGGGGTACTGCGCCGGGCACTGCCGGACTGGATGGATTTCTTCCGCCCCGGCTTTCACCCCTGGATGCATGACAACCGGGAATTCCTGGACCAGGCCGAGGCACTGATGGACGAAGTGGCGGCCTTTGATGTGAACCGGCTGCAAGCCGCCTGAGGAGGGCAGGGACATGACCAGTAAAGCGAAGATTTCAGCAAAGACGATTTCCGTGGATGTGGCCATCGTGGGCGCCGGTTTCGGCGGGTTGTGCATGGCGATCAAGCTGCGTGAGGCGGGCAACGAGGATTTTGTCATCCTGGAAAAGGCGGCGGAAGTGGGCGGGGCCTGGTACTTCAACGGCTATCCCGGGGCGGCCTGCGATGTGCAGTCACACCTGTATTCCTTTTCGTTCGCCGGCAAGGCGGACTGGAGCAAGCGCTACGCGCCCCGGGACGAAATCGAGAACTACATTCTCGATACCGTGGAGCAGTATCAGCTGCGGCCCTTTATCCAGTTCAACCAGGAAGTGAATGAAGCCCATTTCGATGCAACCACTGGCCGCTGGACCGTGCGCACCGCGGCGGGCATGACCATTGATTGCCGCCACTTTGTGCTGGCGTCCGGCCCGTTGCATGTGCCGAACGTGCCCAACATCAAGGGGCTCAAGCGCTTCAAGGGCAAGGTGATGCATTCTGCCGAGTGGGACCATGGGTATGACCTGGTGGGCAAGAAGGTGGTGTCCATCGGCACCGGTGGCAGCGCCATTCAGTACTGCCCGGAAATCGCCCCCAAGGTGAAGAAACTGTCCGTGTTCCAGCGCAGCGCGGCCTGGGTGATTCCCCGGGATGAGCGCGGTTACTGGGGCATTCAGCAGCGGCTGTTCAAGCGTTTCCCGGCGCTGCGCAAACTGCATCGGGCGCGGCTGTACTGGAGCAATGAATCCCGGGTGGCCCCGGCTTCCAGCCCGAAGGCGGCGCAACTGCTGGGTGCCCTGTGCAAGCAGTTCATTCGTTTGCAGGTGAAGGACAAGGCGCTGGTGAAGGCGCTGACCCCGGATTACACCTTCGGCTGCAAACGGGTGCTGATTTCCAACAAGTGGTACCCCATGTTCAACCGCGACAATGTGGAACTGGTCACTGCGGGGATCCGCGAAGTGAAAGCCCACAGCGTGGTCACCGAAGACGGGGTAGAGCATGAAGCGGATTGCATCATTCTTGGCACCGGCTTTGTGGTGGATCCGCGTATCTACATGAAAGATTTTCCGCTCACCGGGTTGCCGGGCCATGATCTTCATAAAGACTGGGCCAAGTCTGCGGAAGCGCATTATGGCGTTACCGTCAGCGGCTACCCGAACCTGTACATGCTGGTGGGCCCGAACACAGGGCTGGGCCACAATTCGATTCTGTTCATGATCGAGTGTCAGGTGAAATATATCCTGCAATGCATGGCGCTGCTGCGTGAGGAAGGCGCGGACTATCTGGATGTGAAACCAAAAGCCCAGGAAGCCTTTAATGCCAACGTGCAGCGTCGCTTGCAGGGCACCACCTGGACCTCCGGTTGCACCAGCTGGTACCAACAGGACGATGGCAAGAACTTCGCCCTGTGGCCGGGTTCCACCTGGCGTTACTGGCTGCAAACCCGCAACGTGCGCTCCACGGATTATGAGTTTGTGTGTGCCAATGCTGAGGCAACGGTGGAAGCCTGACGGGTTTTGAGTCTGCATTAAGAGAGAGGGGCGGCCTGGGCTGCCCCTTTTTTGTGGATGGCGGTTCTGCCATTGCGGATGGCTTGTGGTAAAAAAGGGGAGAAATAAGCCGGCCAGAGAATATTGATGAGAAAAATAGCCCCGATTATCGCTGCCGTGACAGTGCTGGCACTGTACGGGCTGGATAACCTGCGAGAGGACAGCACCGTCAGCCAGCCGCCGACTCAGGCGCCCCAGGCGGAAACGACCGCGGCTGCCGGTAATAGCCTGATTCAGGCGGCCTATGAAAATCGGCAAAGCGATGTTCAGGTAGAAGGGGCCGGTCGGGTGGTCAAGGTGCTGCCGGACGACAATAAGGGTAGCCGCCACCAGAAATTCATTCTGGAGCTGGGCTCTGGCCAGACCCTTCTGATCGCGCACAACATCGATCTGGCGCCACGGATTCCGGACTTGCGTGAAGGCGATAGTGTCAGCTTCTACGGTGAGTACGAGTGGAATGAGCGGGGTGGGGTGGTCCACTGGACTCACCATGATCCACAAGGCCGTCATGTGGATGGCTGGTTGAAACACCAGGGCAAACGTTACCAGTAAGTGAGCCGGATCCATCCGGCCCGCGCCACGACTGATTCTGCTTGATCTCCCCTTGCCAGATCGCGGCTGCTTGCCGCAGACGGCGTCCTGCATTCCTGCGACCTAATCAGAAAGAGAACACTTTTATGTCAGGGGCGAAATGAGCCGGCCCGTGCGGGGCTGTTATCTGGAACGAAAGTGCTCCAAATTTTGTTCCGGATTCGTGATGGACGTAGCAGATTAGGGCTTCGTTAGGTTCACAATGCGAGGGCAGAAATGACGAAGCAACCGCTTCGTTGTTCTGCAACGGTGCCGGCAGACTCGCCGCACTGCACATATCAGCCATGACACGGAGGTCAAAATGGCAACGGACGATCGCTCTGGAAGCGACGACGCTTCCCCGTCTCTTTCTCTCACCAAAAAACATATTGATGCACTGACCCATCGTGTTCATCGCTTTGATGCCGGTATCAGCAAGCTGGAGGCCGAATCGAAAGCGATGAAAAAACGCGGTGACGAGGCTGGTGCCGCCAGCCTTGATCGCAAAATCAAAGTGCTTCGCGACGAATTGATCGAGCTGCAGAATGAAGCTGCCAGCGCCCCGGAAATCGCCAGCGCGCTAGGCCTGGAAAGTCGCCCACAGGCGGAACTGGCCGAGATTCCTGCCGTGGTCAAAGCGGCCAAGTTTGAAACCATGAACATCGAACTGAGTGAAGCAAAATACCAGAGCCTCACTCCCATCAGTAGCGAGTGGCCACGCCAGGGGCGGGTGGTGAAGGATGGTGTAGCCGAGCCCGTCCAGACCCTTGGCAAGGTGCGCATGCTGGTGAACAGCGAAGAGGGCCAGGCTGCTGAGAATGTGCCGTTTCGCCTGGAAGCGAAGGATGCCGACAGCGGTGAGGTATTGGTTCTGCGTAACGGCCATACCAACAAGTTCGGCTATGCCTCGGTGAATCTTGGCAATTTTCCGCTCAGTCGTATCAGCGATATGCACATTGTCGTTGGCAAAGGCGGCAGCAATGAAGAGGGCAGTGATATTCAGCGCACCCCGGTGCTGAATGCGTCCATTGCCACCCACCGTGATCTGGGGGTTCCCCACCAGGTGGTGATTCGCCCGGAGTTGCTGGACAAACTGAAACCGCGTTTCCCAGGTCGGGATGGGCCGGAAATCCCCGGGACCATCGAAGATCCGGATGACATTGATATCAAGAATTCTCCCCGCTCTTTTGGTTTGAATGAAGAGCACGTGGACGGCAACTGCTGCCTGCGGCCCCGCACGGAGTTCCCGGCGCGGGAATATCATTTCCGGCAGATTGTGCGGTTGAATGAACCACTGCTGAACTTCCGTGAGAAAGGAATCTCTCGCCAGGATGTGCAGTCGCCGATTCCCTTTGGCGATGAGTCCCCGTCGGTATATGGGCTGACCGGGGGAAACCTGCTTCTGGGTAGGGTCAATATGTATCGCCAGGGCTGGTATCCCGTGGGCAGAGGGCTGGGCGAATTGCTGTATTCCCTGGCATTGGCACCCTGTGAGCATGTGAATCTGGCATTTGTGGACTGGTCCAGAACACAGCGTGACACGCGGGTCGAGTCACGGGTCCAGCGCGAGCAGATGGAACATGAACTGAACCATGACCGTGCCATTGAAGAGGTGGTTGATTCGGTGCTCACCGAACGTCAGACCGGTGAATCCGGCAGTGGCGGTGGTGGTGCCAGCCTGGATCTGGGCTTTTTCAGCATTGGTGGGGGCGGCGGTAAGACCTCCAGTACTACCACCGGGCGACGGAGCCTGCAGGCGTCCACGGTCCAGGATATCTCCGATGAAGTCACCCAGCGGGCGTCCTCCATTCGCTCGCAACGTTCAACGGTGGTGACAACGTCCTCGCAGCGGGAATCCGAGCGTATTCAGACTCGCACGGTGCACAACCATAATCGCAATCACGCCATGACGGTGCAGTACTTCCAGGTGCTGTCCCACTATTCGGTGAAAACCGAACTGGTGGAAGAGAAGCCGGTGGTGTTGGTGCCGTATGATATCGACGACGCCATTTTTGATGATATTCCCAGCTTCAATAAATTCAGACTGGCACCGAGCCGACCCATCACGCGGTTTCTTGATCGCCACTCCCGGCTGCTTCGTCGCATGGTTCCGCGCAGCTATAGCCGGGCGTTTGAATCGTTGTCGCGACTGCTGCATTGCCGTGATGTGTACGATATCGAGACCCCCTATGCCACTTTCTCCCGGTGGAATATCCGCCTGGACAAGGCCTGGCGCCCCGGCCTGACGATCAGTATCGAAACCAATGACGGGCAGAGCTTTCCGCTGACACCCCGGGGTGGCAGTGCGGACCAGGCTCCCGTGGAGTTTATTTCTGATCCTGTAAGAGCCGAAGATATCGAGGCCGTCCGCATCGGCTTTGATCCGGTTGAATCAGCACGGGTTACCGGCAACACCGGCATATTCGGTTTGCTGGGAGAGAGTCTCAATGATTTGCTCGAGCAGACCCTCAATCACAAACTGACCCGCATCGAGATCACGGCACGGACGGACCGTTCCCGGTTTGTGCCGGAGCGGCAGAGTTTCCGCCTGACGGTCGTGCAGCCGAATGTGACGCTGAGTAATGACAATCCTCATGTCTCTCTGGACATCACACCGCCGACCATCAACTTTGATGGTTATCGTGGCCGTGAGCATCAAGACTACTGTAAGCTCAAGTCCCTGATTGCCTATATCCAGTCCCGCCCCATGCGTTTCCTGCGGGCCATCTGGTATATGGAGGACCCGGATCGTCGCGCCATGCGGTTTGACCGCTTCCAGTTCCAGGGAAATTCCTTGCTGGATAGTATCGTCAACAAGCCGGTGGGAGTGCTCGGCAATTATGTGGCGTTCGAATTACTCGAGGGCCACAAACTGGTTCAGATTGATGCGCCCAACTACGTGGTTTCCAGTCGTATGGTCAGCCTGCCTACCCGGGGCGTCTTTGCGGAAGTGTTCCTGTCCTGTTGCAACGCCACAGAGAAACGGGATGTGGAACGCTTTATTGATCCAGACCAATCCTGCCAGAAGTCGGCACCGGAGATTACCGGTATTTCCCCGGGCTCACGGGCGCAGGGCAGCGACACCCGGCCTTCGGATTTCGCCACGCCGATGATCAACTTGCAGAACGCGCCGGCGGTACCCAACCCCAATGGTATGACGGCAGGCCTGAATGTGATGGGCACGCCGGATATTTTCCGTGACCTTTCCCGGGGAGCGGAACTGCTTCAGTTTATCAATAACGCCACGAAAGAAGCGTTCACCAGCACCCGTCAACACCGCGCGGCCATGGATGCCATCGCCGGCGATGTGGTTCGCGGGCTGGTTTCGGCCTATACCGGTGTTCCTATCGGCTCTAGCGGCAAGCCGGCCACGGCCAGTTCCGGCACCAGCGGAATTCAATCCGCGCCGTCAGGCTCCGGTGGCAATGGCGGTGCGGCAACGGGCAGTGCGGGTGACAATGGGGCCTTGCAGGCACTCACCGGCGAGATGGTGCGCCAGAGCTCTCCGTCACAGGTCAGCGATCATGTGCAAACCGTTAGACGGGCGGTGGAAAGTGGCCTGCTCAGTGAAGGGCAGGGCAATGCCATCACCAACTCCCTGTTGGGGGGAACGGCTGCCGGGATCCCGGACAGCACGGCGCCGGTGATCATCCTCACGGCACCCACCTCCCGTGATGGTCTGGCGTTTGGTCCGGCCACGGGGGATAAAAGTGGCGCCCTGGGCCTTTCGGTGAATGTGGAAGGCGAGCCGGAAGGGGCGACCGGTCGCTGGACTCGACCCAATCCCGCCGCCATGGCATTGTCATCGCAAGAGGATGACAACATCACCGTCACGCCGCTGATTCCTGGATTGCAGGAGCTGGACTACACCCTGAGAGACACGGCCGGCACCGCCCTGGCGAGCATCAAGGTGCCCTTGTCCGTGCCGCAGTTTATCGCCGTGCGCGAGGATGCGGCGGCGTTTGATGCGGTACTGGCCAGTTATAGCCTGGATGACGTGAAACCCTCGGTGCTGATGGCGGCCAAGGAAACCTGTGACCTGTTGTTGATGACGGCGAATGTCCGCACTGTTTGGGAAATGGCGCCATTCAATGAGGCATTGCCGGCCCAGTTTGCAGCGGGCGGGGCTGCCGCAAACCGGTTGACTGTCGCCACATTGCGGGGCAATCCGCCTTCAGCGGGTCTCGCTGGTCGTACGCAGGCGGGGACCGGTGGCATCGGCGCGACGGTGTATGACGAGACGATCTCCGTCTGGCCCGGGGCGTTCGATGATGCGGCCGCCAGCGGCGCGGCCGGGGATGTGGATGATGCTACCCGTCAAGTGGTCCAGCAGATGCAGGGGCTGGATTTTACCGATCTTCGCCTCAAGCAACTGGCAATTGATATTGTCGGTCGACTCATCGGTGAAACCCTGGCCCATGAGGTGCTGCACAGTCTTCTCGGGTTCCTGATTCCCACCGGACACCACAACCCGGCGGTGGCCAGTGACATCATGAATCGGGGCCTGGATCGCAGCTTCCAGAACCGGACCGGTTTTGAGGTCATCGACCTGGCCAACTTCCCGGATGAGGGCAGTTATTCCGATACGGGGATTGGCTTGATCAATATACCCACGGCGGTGACGCAGGATCTGATCGACCAGCATTTCCCGGTCTCTATCTAGGGAACCCGAGAAAGCCCTGACGACCCCACCTCGGGGTCGTCAGGGCAATCCGTTGGTAGCTGCCACCGTCCCGCAAATTTCGCGAGCCCGGTCTGGCACTCTGTCAGACCCCATTACGGAGACCGCCGGCTCCGTTATCATGTCTCCATGACCTCCCGATACCATCGTCTTGACCGTTTCCTCAGCGCTCGCCTGCAGATCAGCCGAAGCAATCTGCGGTTATTGCTGGCTGGCGGCCGTGTCCAGGTTAATGGTCAGGTTGAAGGGGATCGGCAACGACGGATTGGTCCGTTCGACAGGGTGGTTTGCGACGGCGAGATTCTGCAGTCAAACCGGCCCCGTTATCTGATGCTCAACAAGCCTGCCGCAGTGGTCAGTGCCACCCGTGATGATCATCACCCCACGGTGCTGGATCTGCTACCGGAGGATCAGCGTGAGGGGCTGCACCTGGCCGGGCGACTGGACTTCAATTCCACCGGCCTGGTGCTGCTGACCAATGATGGCGACTGGTCCCGGCAGTTGAGTCAGCCGGAGAACCGGGTGCGCAAGCATTATCGGGTGACCCTGGAAAAGCCGTTAACCGACGTCTATGTGACGGCGTTTGCCGAGGGGATGTGGTTTGAGTACGAAGGCATTACGACGCGCCCCGCGGCGCTGAAAATCCGTAGCCCGTTTGAGGCAGACGTGTGGCTTTGCGAGGGCCGCTATCACCAGATCAAGCGCATGTTCGGGCGTTTTGATAACAAGGTGCTGACGTTGCATCGGCTGGCGATTGGCAAACTGGTGCTGGATGAAACGCTGAAGCCGGGCGAATGGCGGGCGCTTTCGGCGTTGGAGGTGTCCTCCATTTTTTCATGAGAGGACACCGTCACAGATTGCGTAGGGTGCACTGAGCCTAAGGCGAACTGCACCATCAAACGCGGCATCGGTGCAGTTCGCCTTAGGCTCAGTGCACCTTACGTCTTGGAGGCGCGGGTGTTTGTGACCTTTCCCTCTCTGATCCTCGAAGCACTTAAACCAACGGCTTGCCTTTCTTCAGGCGCCGGCGGAAATCCCAAAGCACCAGATTGTAAGGGGCCTGCCGGATCACACGTGGCAGCAGCAGGCTGATGCGGCCAATAGTGCGCACGGTACGCTCGAAACGCCGCTGCTTTTTGTCATTCCATTCCAGCTGCATTTGCGCACGGATTTCCGGCGGCAGAAAACCCGTGGTCACAAACCGGTTGAAGCGCCCCAGCAGAAAGCGGGTTGGCCGGCTGAGGAATTCCAGGTCGGCGATCATCATCAGGTACCGGCGAATACGGTCGTCGATGTGCAATTGCTGCAGGCCTTCCTGCCAATAGGCGTCAAAGGCTTGCAGATCTTTCGGCCAGGTGTCCTGACGAACCTGCAGGGTGGTGCCCAGCGGGTGGGCCAGCTGGTAAAAGGTTTCCTTTTCCTGCTGGCTCATGGGGCCATGGAGTTTCTGATGGGTATCCACAAAGCCCCAGTAGAGACAGGCGGCCACCCACATCTGCAGGTTCTCATCGAACGCGTTATACTTCACCGGTGAGTGTTCGGTGGAGTGGACCTGGGCATGGGAACGATTGACTGCCGTGCGGTAGGCCAGCTTCTCTTCACTGGTGCCCATCATGGCAACGGCCAGGTAGGTGAAGGTGGTGCGCGAGCGTTTGATCGGGTGATGCAGGATCGAGCCACTTTCCACCCGGCTTTCCGCGACGCCATAGCCCACCCCTGGCAGGGCCAGTTGCAGGATAATGTTGGCACCACCGGCCAGCAGCATGGCGCCATCGAAGATGCCGGGAAATTGCGCGTCCAGTTCCCGCGCGGTGGGGGGAGTGGGCCATTGGTGTTCCAGTCGGGCCTGGCGACTTTCCAGGTTGGCTTGGGCTGTCATTGTTTTTCTGTCCTCGCTGTCAGCGTGGTGGTTCATACGCCGTTTTTTTTCATGCTAACGAGGAGTGCGCCATCAAACAATGAGACAAAATTAATTATTTGTATCATCGTGGCGTTTTCTGCCCTTAAAGCCGCAATGCCCGGAACACCGCCCGCACATGGCCGGCCAGCACATGGGTGGCCGAGCCTTCTTCGCCCCGGTAAAGCATGGCGACCTGATAGTCGCCCAGTTCGGGCAGCTGATATTCCTCGCCCAGTTGCTGCAGGGGAGGCTGGATCAGGCTGAGCGGGAAGGGGCCAATGGCCAGATCCGCCTGCATGGCCGCCTCCTGGCCGGCGCAATGTTCGCTGGTGTAAGCCACCCGGTAGCGGTGATCGCTGCGGTCCAGGGCCTCCAGGGCCATCTTGCGCCAGGGACAGCCCTGGCTGGCAAGCGCCAGGGGCAGGGGCGTCTGGCTCACCGCGATCCCTCCCTGGGCGCCGGCCCACACCAGCGGTTCGCTGTGCACCACTTCCCCCCGTGCCGGGCGACCCTGTTTACCGGTGGTGACCATAATCAGGTCCAGCTTGCCCGCATCCAGCTGCTTGAGCATGTCGGCGCTGCGACCGACGATCACATTCACCTGTACCGCAGGATGAGAGCGGGAAAACTGGGTCAGTACCTGGGGCAGGATGCGGGTGCCGATGTCATCCGGGGTGCCCAGCCGCACGGTGCCTTCCAGCTCCGGGGCGGTAAAGTGGCTGATGGCCTCCTGGTTCAGTTTCAGCAGGCGCCGGGCGTAGCCGAGCATGGCCTCGCCCTCGGCGGTGAGGCTGACCCGACGCGCTTCGCGCAAGAACAGCCGTTGCCCCACCTGTTCCTCCAGCCGCTTGATTTGCATGCTCAGGGCAGAGGGGGTGCGGAACACTTCGGCGGCGGCCTGGGTAAAGCTTTCCGTTTCCGCGATAGCCACGAAGCTGCGCAGGATTTCCGTGTCCAGGAGGGGTTGAAGCGGGCTGTCCGGGGGCATGTTTCACCTTTCAGAAAAATTGAACGATGAGTAAAGATCTTTTCGATTTACTGATAGTAAACCCGATTGCATCATGGACGCCAATCACAGCCCAGCCACTCCACAACGTTCCCAAACAGGGAGGAGACCATGAAGCGCAACGACCCTCAAACTCTGGAAGCCCCCAAGCGGATTCACTCCCGCAAGCCGGATCTGCACATGCCGGCCATGCCTCCCCTGGAGCTGATGGATGCCCTGGATTATCGCATCCGTCTGGCCTGGTATCGTCTGCGCAAGAGCCGTGCGCAGCAGCGGGCCCGGGTGGCCCAACGGCTGCAAAGAAAGCCGGTCTGAGTGTTTGTCTGCGACGGATGTGAAAGCACAGCAAGGCGGCTGATTCGTCTTGTGAGCAAGGCTCCAACGGGGTAATGACTGATTCCCTTGCGGAATCCACCGTTGGCGCTTTGCTTGCAAAGCGAATGCTTCAGAATTCCGGCAACTGACCAGACACAAAAAAGGCGCCTTTTCAGGCGCCTTTTTTGTGTGCGACACGGAAGCCCGTGCGGCCAATTACATGTTCGGGTAATTGGGGCCGCCGGTACCTTCCGGAGCCACCCAGTTGATGTTCTGGGTGGGGTCCTTGATGTCGCAGGTCTTGCAGTGCACGCAGTTCTGGGCGTTGATCTGGAAACGCTTGTCGCCAGTGTTCTCGTCCTCGACCACTTCGTACACACCCGCCGGGCAGTAACGCTGGGCCGGCTCGTTCCACTTGGGCAGGTTCACCTCCAGCGGTACGTTCGGGTCTTTCAGCGTCAGGTGACAGGGCTGATCTTCTTCGTGGTTGGTGTTGGACAGGAAAACGCTGTCCAGCTTGGCGAAGGTGATCTTGCCGTCCGGTTTCGGGTAGTCGATCTTCTTGCTCTGGTCTGCCGGCTTCAGCGTGGCGTGGTCCGGGGTGGTGTCACGCATGGTGATCGGCAGTTTGCCGTTGAACAGGTTGATGTCCACGAAGGCAAAGGCAGAACCGATGAAGTTGCCGAACTTGTGCTGGGCCGGGCCGAAGTTGCGCTGGGCGTGCAGCTCTTCGTGGATCCAGCTCTTGTCGAAGGCATCCTTGTATTCGGTCAGCTCGTCGCCACCGCGGCCGCCTTTCAGGGCTTCTGCCAGGATTTCCGCGGCAATCATGCCGGACTTCATGGCGGTGTGGGTGCCCTTGATCTTGGCGAAGTTCAGGGTGCCGGCGTTACAGCCCACCAGCAGACCACCGGGGAAGGTCATCTTCGGCAGGGACTGCAGGCCACCCTTGGAGATGGCACGGGCGCCGTAGGAGACACGCTTGCCGCCTTCCAGGTGCTTCTTGATTTCCGGGTTGGTCTTCCAGCGCTGCATCTCGTCGAACGGAGATACATGCGGGTTGGAGTAGGCCAGATCGGTGATCAGACCCAGGGCAACCTGGTTGTTTTCGATGTGGTACAGGAAAGCACCACCCGGGGAGCCGGACTCGGTGAGCGGCCAGCCGGCGGTGTGTACTACCAGGCCTTCCTGGTGCTTGGCCGGGTCGATGTCCCACAGTTCCTTGATGCCGATACCGTAGTGCTGCGGGTCGGTGCCTTCGCGCAGGTTGAATTTTTCCTGCAGCTGTTTGCCCAGGTGGCCACGGCAACCTTCTGAGAAGATGGTGTACTTGGCGTGAAGCTCCATGCCGGGGGTATAGCTGGGCTTCTTTTCGCCGTCGTGGCCGATGCCGGAATCGCCGGTGGCAATACCCTTTACGGAACCATCGTCGTTGTACAGCACTTCGCTGGCGGCAAAGCCGGGGAAGACCTCGATGCCCAGACCTTCTGCCTGTTCTGCCAGCCAGCGGCACAGGTTACCCAGGGAAATAATGTAGTTCCCTTCGTTGTGCATGGTCTTGGGTACGAACAGGTTCGGCACTTTCTGTGCCTTTTCCGGGCCGGTGAGGTAGTAGATCTCGTCGCCGGTGACCTTGGTGTTCACCGGAGCGCCCATTTCCTGCCAGTTGGGGAACAGCTCGTTCAGTGCACGGGGCTCAAGCACCGCACCGGAGAGAATATGGGCGCCGACTTCGGAGCCTTTCTCTACCACGACCACACTGATTTCCTGACCGGTTTCCTGGGCGATCTGGCCCAAACGGCAGGCGGTTGCCAGACCGGAAGGACCGGCGCCGACGATGACTACATCGACTTCCATAGATTCGCGTTCCACAGCCTGTCTCCTCGCTATCGATTGCGTGTTCGGCCCTGAAGCCACTGAGAAAGGGGTTCTGAAACACTCTGCCACAGAAAAACCTTTCTCAGCAGCCACCTGGGGCCAGCCTTGGGGTGGCGCGGAGTATATAGAGATAGGCCAAACCGCACCACTGCCTGGGTTGGCCGCAACGCCCGCTGCATTGTTACCGGGTGTTGATCCGGTGGGGCGGCCACTGCAACCATTTCAAACAGGTGTTCGGATTATCCCTTGCTAGCTGGTTGATTTACAAGGAAATGGCCGACCGTAAAGTCACGAAAAGTGGACACCTTGCAGAGTCTATTTGCAGCAAAATCATTCGCTTACAGATTTTCGGCCTATTGACCTGCTTTGGCCGAGCGTTCAAGATAGCGGCTCTTTCGCGGGGGTGGACCCG
>NZ_LWEJ01000239.1:0-28673 GCF_001635525.1 Alcanivorax sp. HI0007 | reverse complement strand
TGATCTGAAACACCTCCGCCCGCAACGCCTCCTCCCCAACCACGCCGGGGGCCAGGCGCCAGCGTCCCTGGCTATCTTCGAAGACCAATGCGGGGGTGCCCTGCAGGCCCAAACCGATCATCAATGCCGTGTTGTTGTGGATCTGGCTGCGGATGGCGTCGGGGACCCGTTCCAGCGGGCGGATGCCGCCGTCGTCATAGTGCCCTTCGTGTTCAGCCAGTGCCGCCGCCGGATCCGGGGCGGCGAGGATGGCGCCTCCCTGGGTGAAGCTGCGTTTCGGGTGGATCAGGCCGACGATGATATGGCGCACCTGAAGGGAGTTGTCCGGATGCTGGATCAGGGGCTGCATGTTTTCCCAAAGCTCGGCGCAATAGGGGCAGGCCATGTCGGTGAACACATACGCCACCCGCTGGGGAGGGTCGGCACCCTCCGCCACCCAGCTGCTGCTTTCCAGTCGTGCCAGCAGGCTGTCCATGTCCGCCTGCGCGCCCACGGTGGAGAGGGGAAGCAGCAAGGACAGTAGCAGGGTGAGCAATTTCATGGGTGGGGACCATCCAGATGGTGGGTAAGAAAGTGATGCAGACTGGCCCGGGACAGCGGGCCAAAGTGGCGGGCCAGTTCGTTGCCGTCCTCATCAAAGAGTAGTGTCAGCGGTAAACCGCCGTTACCGGCATGGTGACCCAGCGCCATCTGCGGGTCCAGCAGGGGCAGGTCGAAATGGAGTTCGGCCTGGATCAGGTAATCCCGCACTGCCTGGGCGGTTTCCCCCTGATTGGCGAGGACAAAACGGACGTGGGGGTAGCGCGTTTGCGCCTCGGCCAGTATCGGCATTTCTCGCCGGCAGGGGGGACACCAGGTGGCCCAGAGGTTGATCAGGGTCGGCCCCTGGGTTAGCGGCTTGAGAGGAACCGGAGTGCCCTGCAGGTTCTCCAGGGTGATTTCCGGCAGTGGTGTTGCGTCAGGGGTCATGCTGTGAAGTGCGGTGAGAGAGAGCCCCATGGCGACCATTGCCGCGGCGGTGCTGGAGAGTAACGCCAGCCGCAGTGCCGGACGTCGCCACAGACACAGGCCGAAAACGGGCAGGGCTGCCAGGGCCCCAGGCCACCACCAGCCGCCATCACGGATATCTGCCATGGCCATCAAGCCGGAGTACTGATCGGGGTAACGCAACACGAATGCCAGACGTGCCCCAGCCAGGGCAGCCAGGGTGATCAGCCATAGCCATTTTTCCACTGGCTTGCCACGCCATTGCCACCAGATGCTGGCCAGCACGGCGGCGGAGAAAGTGATCAAAGCCACAACCGTGCCCGCCGGCAATGCCAGCGGGCCGATCAGGATAGCATCCAATGCAGGACCTCTTTACCTGTGTGAGACTCCCTGTCAGCCAGGGTAACGTTGAAACATTTCAGCAACGGCCTTGCGGATCCGGTCGCTGCGACGCTCACTGCTCATTTCGTCATAGAGGCGGTCACGGCTGGTTGCCTGCCAGACCACGTTGTTGGTGGCGGGCTCAATCATTTGTACCACCAGCTTGTATTCCTCAGTGATGTCGCCTTCCACCGGGGTGGTGGTGCCCACCCCCACATTATTGCGGCTGAAGCCGAAACCAAACTGCAACACCGAGCCGTCATACCGCTGTTCACGTTTGAAGTAGTGTTTCACGTGCACATCGGCCTGTTCGGAGGCGGCAGGCGTCAGGCCCTGTTCAGCCAGAGCACTTTTCAGGGCGTTACGGGCCCGTTGGTCGTCCAGTTCCCGGGGCTGATCCTCGTTCTGTTCCACAAAGGCGTAGCTACGGTACTGGTTCAGGCTCGCGCCTTCCTGGCTATCGATAACCACCGGGCTGACGCAGGCGCCAAGGACCAGACAGAGTGATAGGAAAAACCAGCGCATGATGCTTCTCCCGGTTGGAATGAATGCCTCCCATTATCACAGGGGAGCGGCAGGATACCGTGAAATAGCCGCCCCGGCAGACAGGCTCCGGGGCGTAGCTGCCTTCAGCTTGATAAGTATGACCGTTCTGCGGGCGAAGGGTTCAGCGGTCAGGCCGGCAATGCCTGTTCCAGCCGTGGCCACAGGCCGGTTTCGTTGGCGGCTTCACGGAAAGCCTGCTGGTCCTGCGGGGGCTGGCGCTGATAGACACGGCCGATATCGCGGAGCATGTCCGGGGCGTCCACCACGCTGACGGCGGTGGCGATGGCCTGCCAGCCGTTGCGGGTATCGCGGGCAGCGTCCAGGAATGCCTGCAGCAGGTCACCGCCGTCGCGCAGGCTGATTTCCACCACGGTCTGCAGGCCTTCGCGGTGAAAGCGGCGGGCAAAATCCAGCAGCAAGTCTGTCTTGCCGGATTTGGCCGCGTTACGCATCAACGCCTCGATCACCGAGGGGTTATGACTGCTGGGCAGTTTTGCCATCATGTTGCGTTCGTCGTCGCCGAGGAACTGTGCCAGGTCCAGAATCAGATCCCACTGTCCGCTCTGGTGGGCCGCCTGCACAACGGCTTCCGCCACCTCTTCGCCCTGGCGCAGGGCGGTGTGGGCGACCACTTCCTGATAGTCCCGTTGCATGGCTTTTACCAGAGGCAGGGTTTCTTCCAGCAGGTTCTTGCTGACTGCCGCATTCACCAGATCGGTAATCACGCTGTTATTGCGAAGAGCGGGCAGGTTGACGATCTTGCGATGGTAGCGGGGGTTAATGACGGACAAGGCGCGCAGCACCGGCCCCCACAATTGTTGGCGGTGGGCCACACCTACCAGGGAATCCAGGGTGCGTTCATCTTGCTCGGCCATGATGTTGCCGAGCCGGCTTTTCAGTTCTCCCTCCACATGGTCGATTACCCAGATGGCCTTGGGCCAAAGATCGATATTCTCGGTACCGGAACGCACGATACTGGCCAGTCGGCTGTTATCAATCATGCGGATCACGTTACTGAGCTGGGTGGTGTTTTCCATGTAGAAGGCAATGTTCAACAATGCACCATCGTCCTTCACTGCATTCACCACTTCACGGATAGAGGGCGCAGACAGTGCGTCGGCGAAGCGGCCCAACAGCAGGAACTGTTTTTCCTGAATTTGTTTCAGTGCCACCTCGCGGATGGTCTCGGGCGGCAGGCGTCGAATAATTTCACGAATCTTGCGCGGGTCTGCCTGTGCGGCAATCTCGCCGAGAAAATCCGGGGTCAGCCGCCGGGCAACCTTTACGGCGAAGTAAGGATCCATTTCCCCGACCAGGCGAGCGGCCATTTTGGCGCCCACGGCATAAGCCAGCTTCGCCAGTTGCTTGATGGAAAGCCAGCGGGTCCAGCTTGCCAGGTGCTGAAAGCCCTTGCGGTGCTGGTCATACATTTCCTGTTCAATATGTTCACGCAGGGCACGCAGGTTGTTGGTGCCGGCGTCTGCCAGCGCCTGCCAGGTGGCGTCGTTGAGGGTCAGATACTGTTCAAGCTTTTCCAGCTCAATCTGGATTTCCAGGTTCGTGGTCAGGTCGTTCATGTAGGCATCCTTGGTGCGGAACTAGCGAAGGGCGCTGCGGGCAATACTGCGCAGCCAGAGTGGCAAGGCCTGAACGCCGGTATCAATGGCTTTGTTCAGGCGACTCTTTTCGCTTTCCAGGTAATCATCCACCGCTCGGTCAAGATCCTGGGTTACCGGCTCAGGCAAATAGGAAAGAAATCCCACCCGCTGATGCATACGTTCGATGGCATCCTTGTTATTCATGATCGATCCTGTTTTTTTGTTTGCCGATTCAGGGTGTGCCGTCATCGTAAAATCCCTGTGGAGAAACGATTCGGGAAAACACCGTCATTGCACTGTATCAAACGAGAGCAAACAGAAAGTACACATAACATTAAGCAACTGTGGCATTTTTGTATCGACATTCTTGCCAACATTGTTGACCCCCCGAAACAGTGATACTTAATGACGTTATCACTGAAGGAATCGATAGCGGTTGGGAACGGGCCTGCCATGGAGGCGATGTTGGCTGGAGAAAACAGGAAGAAAAATACGTCGGCCAGAACCCCCTGGGCCGGGCGACTCGTTCGGCAAATGCGACAGGCTGTGGCGCGGGCGCCGGGCGGGCACTATGTGCTGGATCAGGCACGTGCTGTCGAGGATGTGTTGTTCGAAGATTTACAGTTGCGACTGGGTGGAATGGATAGCCGTCATTATCTGCCCGGCCCGGCCGGGACCTCATCCGCTGAGGGAGACGGCCCGGACAGATCCCTGCAGTCGCGCTTTGCCGCGCTGGCAGATCAGTCTCTGGAACAGACCCCGGATAGCGCCATGAACCGGGTTTATGGACGTATCGTTAATCAGCTTCTCCCCGACGAAGTCCGCATCCTGACGGCCATGTCGGATGGCTCTGATATTGCCATCAGTCATTTGCTGGCTCGGGGAGGTCGTTTCAAAAGCAGCGAGCACCGGGTGATGGCATTTCTCAGTCGCGTGGGAAACGAAAGTGGTGTGATGCTGGCGGAAGCGGTGCCCCATTACCTTGCCCATCTGTTTTCCCTGGGGCTGCTTGATGGTGGCCCGGAAGACACGACCCAGACCGCAAAATATGAGGCCATAGAGAATGGTTCGGAGGTGCGTGCCGCCTGCGAAATGATGCGTAAGGAATCACGGCTTCGACCCGTCTTTATTCGCGAAACCGCACACCTTTCCGCTTTCGGCAAGGCATTCTGGACGGCCTGCTCCGGATAACAACCCGTATCTGAAAGCGTATGGAGTTGTTCAGAGACTCCTAAAAGAAGAACGAAAAGCGAGGAATAATGGAAGCGTATATTAACGAGTTTACCGACAATATCTGGTTGTACTTGTCCATGCCATTGATCAGCGCTTTGGTGGGTTATGCAACCAATGTCATTGCCATCAAGATGATGTTTTATCCGGTGGAATTTTTTGGCAAGCCCCCTCTTCTGGGCTGGCAGGGCATTATTCCTCGCCGGGCTGCCAAGATGGCGGCGATCTCTGTAGACACCATCACCACGCACCTGATTACCCAGGAAGAGATTTTTGACCGTCTTGATCCGGATAGGGTGGCCGGTGAGCTGGAGCCGGTGCTCAACAATATGATCGAAGACGTGGTGGATTCCATCATGGGTCAGCATGAGCCAGGCCTGTGGGAATCGCTGCCGGAGATGGTGAAGAAACAGATCTACAAAAGAGTAAAGAAAGAAGCGCCTGGCCTGATTTCCGACATCATGAAACAGATCAAGATTAACATCGCACAGATGTATGATCTTGAGGACATGGTGATCACCAATCTGACCAAGGATAAGTCACTACTGAACCGTATTTTCCAGGAAGTGGGCGCTGCGGAGTTCAAGTTTATCGGGCGTTCCGGGCTCTACTTTGGCGGCATTTTCGGTACCTTCCAGATGATTGCCTGGATTTTCTACAAGGGTTCCTGGTTGCTGCCGGTTTTCGGTCTGGCGGTGGGCTATGCCACCAACTGGATTGCCCTGCAGATGATTTTCAATCCCAAGGAGTTGATGCGTTTTGGCCCGTTCAATGTGCAGGGTCTGTTCATGAAGCGTCAGGATGAGGTGGCGCGGGATTATGGTCGTCTGGTTTCCTCCTATGTGCTGACGCCGGCCAATATTATTGAAGGGATTCTCAAGGGGCCGTATTCGGACAAGGTGTTTGCCATGATCGGCAAACACGTACAAAAAGCGGTGGATGAGCAAACCAGTTTTGCCAAGCCGTTTGTTACCTTTGCCGTGGGTACCCAGAACTATCGGGACATGAAGGAATGTGCCGTGTCGGAGTTGGTAAGCCGGTTACCGGAAACGCTCAAGCACATTGAAAACTATGCCAACGATGCGCTGGATCTGGAAAACACGCTCTCCACCCGTTTGCAGAGTCTCAAACCGCAAGAGTTTGAAAGCATGTTGCGCCCGGCATTTGAACAGGACGAATGGATTCTGATTGCGGTGGGGGCGTTCCTTGGCTTCCTGGTCGGTGTCTTCCAGTTGCTGGTAATGTTTTCCTGAGACTGTCCTGGAGTCGGCAATGTCCATGTTAATGATTGTCTGGATCCTGTTGTGTGTGCTGTGTTTCGCCGCTGGCCTGGTGTGGTCATGGCGACGGGCCCGTCGCCGTATGCGTGCCCGCGTGGAGCAGGTGGTGGATGAGGAAGTTCGCCAGCAGGTCGCCCGGGAAGTATTGCGTCATCTGCAGGATGGCCCCGCGCACAGTAATGGCAAGGGGGAGTCCTGATTCATGCAGGTTACCATTCGAAAGTCGTTTGTTATTGGTGCGGGAGTGCTGTTGATCATCGCGCTGGCCATCGGTGCCTACCTGGCCTGGTGGGTGTGGAAAAATCTGGGTGCAGAATTATTGTTACGTGATCAACAGGCCAGTGTGGTGGTGCCTGAGCCCATGTCAGTGGGCATCGATATTCTCGATGATCTGGATATCGTCATTGATACGGTGATCGATACCACGGTGCCCATCGATCAGACCCTGACTCTGCCCGTCAAGGAAACCCTGGATGTGCAGGTGGGCTTCGATAATGCGGTGCCCATCAAGATGAATGTCCCGCTGAAAGATACCATCAAGCTGGATCAGATTATTCCGGTGGACGGCGAGGTGCGTGCCCGGGTGTTGGGCAAGTGGATCACCGTGCCGATCAAGGGCGAGCTACCGGTGAAAGCGGATGTGCCCATTGATGTGAACGTGCCGGTGGATCAGCTGGTCAAATTGCAATTCAACGCCCCCGCCAAGGTGGATATTCTCGAAGACCTTTCCGTACCACTGAAGGCAGATATCAAAACATCCATTCCCCTGAAAAGTGCCATGCAGGTGCCGGTGCGTTCCCGGCTGCGCGCCAGCGCCACCATCCTGGAACCCGCGGACGCCCTGATTGCCGAGATGGATCTGAAATTGCCACTGCGGGAAGTGGGCCTGTCGTTTGTCAAGGACGGCAAATCTGCCACGGCTGATGAGGGTGACATGACCCCGTCCCGGGGGGGGCAGCCTTGATGGGCCGTTGGGTGCTATGGGGCTGGGTGTCACTTGCGGTTATTGTGGCAGGGCTGTTTCTGGGTTTTGTGCTCTACAGCCGTATCGTCATCGGTGTGGGCCTGCAGGAACAGTTCGCACTGCTGAAATTGCCGGAAAGCCTGATCGTGCAGACCCGGGCGGAGGAAGACGCGGCAATTACCCTGCAAGGGCGGGTGGAAGTGGATGTGCCATTCAAGCACCAGGCCCTGCCGTTACCCCTGCGTGGCACCTACAAGGCCAATCTCGCGCTGGATACCATGGTGCCCCTGCGCATGACCATCGAGTATCAGGACGTGATATCCATCGACACCACCGTGGCCATCGAAGGGGATACCAAGCTGATAGCCGACTGGCTGCCGCGCATTCCCCTGGAGGGCGAGCTGCCCTTGAAGCTGGATGTGCCGGTGTCCCTGAAAGTGCCGGTGGATACCCGTATCCGGTTTGTGTACGACGGGCCGGTGCAGGTGGGGTTCGACCAGACCATTCGACCGCCGGTGGATACAACCCTTCATACGGCCATCAATCTGGATGAGGAAATCAGCGCACCGATCACCAATGTGTTCGAGGCCCGGGTGATCCCCGATAACCGGGCGTTGCCCATTATCCTTACGGATACCGGTTTGACCTTGCCGCTGGAGAATCTTCGGGTTCGTCCCATGGCGTCCCGGGTGCAAGACGAGACACCCTAGCCGGGATTGGTGGGCCTGGAACGATCAGGACACGGTGACCCCGGGACAGGGCACCGCAGCGGCCTCGCGAATCCGCTCGCCCAGGTAACGGGCGGCTTGCCCGGCGTACTGCCCATCCGCATAAATCAGATGCAGGTCCACCAGCCGTTCAACCCCCTCTTTCAAGGGCAGCACCTTCAGTGCCCCGGTTTCCAGGCCGTCGCCGATCTCGGCCTCGGGGACCCAGGCAAATCCCAGGCCCCGGCGAATGGCGGCGATACGCGTGGACGGGTGCGACACGGTCCAGCGTTGCTCAGCGCCCAGCCAGCCGGAGTCGATGCGGCGGCTGCCGGAATCACGGATCACGATTTGCCGATGCTGGCGAAGATCCTCATGGGTGAGGCTGTCGGCCTGGTTGAGTGGATGGTCTGCTGCGGCCACCGCCACAAAGCGCACCCGCATCAGTGGATCGCCGAAGAACCCCGGCGGTACCCGCCCGCCGATCACCACATCCGCCTCCTTGCGTAGCAGGGCTTCATCGGAGCCGGACAGCACGGTCTCGGTGTACTCCACGCGGGTCAGCGGACTGTGCTGGGCGAACGCATCCAGGGCCGAGAGCATGCAGTGTTGCGGGAACAGGGCGTCAGCGGCCACGCGTACCAGCGGCTCCCAGCCCTGGCTGAGCTGGATGGCGGCACTCTCGATCCGGTTGGCCTCCTCCACCAGCACCTTGGCCTGGCGATACAGCATCTGGCCGGTTTCCGTCAGCCTGGCCCGCCGCCCTTCCAGGGCAAAGGCGCGGACCCCCAGCTCGGTCTCGATTTTCTGCACCGCATAGCTGATGGCGGACTGGCTCTTGTCCAGGGCCTCGGCGGCGCTGGCGTAACCGCCCTCATCCACTACCGCAATCAGGGCTTGCCACTGATCCAGACTGATTTTCGCTGACATATCGAATTACCTGAGCTAAACGTGCAAATTTATCCGGTTTTATATCGCATTTGCTGAATCCAGAATAGCCCTACAGTTAGCAAACAGCGTTCGGCCGTTGCCGACACAGTCATTACAAGGAGTTGGGGTCATGAATATTCTGGTCATCAAAAGCAGCGTCTTCGGCGATAACGGCAATTCTTCCACTCTGGTCAACGAGCAGGTGGAGCGTCTGAAGGCCCAGCACCCGGAAGCGACCGTGGTAGTGCGTGACCTGTCTGCAGAGCCGATTCCGCATCTGGACGGCGAGCGGGTTGGCGCCTTTTTTACTCCGGCGGATCAGCGCACCGACGAGCAACAGACAGTGGAAGACTTTTCCCAGGCGCTGATCGCGGAGCTCAAGGCTGCGGATCACGTGGTGCTCGGCCTGCCCATGTACAACTTCGGCATTCCCAGCCAGCTGAAGAGCTGGATCGATCATGTGGCCCGCGCCGGCATCACTTTCCGCTATACGGAAAATGGCCCGCAGGGATTGCTGGATGACAAGCCGGTCACCGTACTGGCCGCCCGTGGCGGGCTGTATGCCGGTACCGAGAACGATACGGTGACACCGTACATCAAACTGTTCTTCGGCTTTGTGGGTATCACCGATGTGTCTTTCGTGTTTGCGGAAGGTCTGAACATGGGTGATGAGAGCAAAGAGAAAGCCATGAGCGAAGCCCGGGCTGCGCTGCAGTGATCCAGGTTGCAGGAGCTATGCTTGCATGGCGAACCGGCCAAGGCACGGCTCCTGCGGTGAGACGGTAATTCTGCAACAAGGAGACAATCATGGGACTGCTGGTTGATGGCAAATGGCAGGACAAGTGGTACGACACCAAGAGTACCGGTGGGCGTTTCAAGCGTTCCGAAAGTCAGTTCCGCAACTGGGTGACGGCGGATGGCAGCGCTGGCCCCAGTGGCGTCAGTGGCTTTCAGGCAGAAAGTGGCCGCTATCACCTGTACGTGTCCTACGCCTGTCCCTGGGCACACCGCACGTTAATCGTGCGGGCCCTGAAAGGGCTCCAGGAACATATCAGCGTATCCGTGGTGCATCCGCACATGCTGGAGAACGGCTGGGAACTGCGCGATGACTTTGACGGCGCCACCGGCGATGGGCTCTATGGCTTCAGCAAGCTGTATGAGTTGTACCTGAAGGCCGATGCCACCTACACCGGTCGCGTCACGGTTCCGGTGCTGTGGGACAAGCAGCGCGAAACCATCGTCAGCAATGAGTCCGCAGAAATTATTCGCATGCTCAATACCAGCTTTGACGGGTTGGCGGCAGTGCCGGGGAATTTCTATCCCGAAGCGTTGCAGGCGGAAATCGATGCCATTAACGACCCGGTCTATAACCACGTGAACAATGGCGTCTACAAGGCCGGTTTTGCTACCAGTCAGGAGGCCTATGATGAAGCGGTGGTGACGCTTTTCGAGCAGCTGGATGCTCTCGAGCAACGACTTGGCGAACAGCGTTATCTGGTGGGCAATACCCTCACCGAAGCGGACCTGCGCCTGTGGACGACCCTGGTGCGCTTTGATCCGGTGTATGTCACCCACTTCAAGTGTGACAAAAAACGCATTGCCGATTACCCGAACCTGAATGGATTTTTGAAAGAGATTTACCAACTGCCCGGTGTGGCCGAAACCGTGAATATGGCGCATATCCGCCACCACTATTTCCGCAGCCATCCGACCATCAACCCCCACGGGGTTATTTCCATCGGGCCAGAGCTGGATTGGGATTCGCCCCACGGCCGTGAACGGCTCGGGGAAAGAGAGATTATCAACCAGTGACGAGGGGCGAGTAACGAGAAGCGAGTTTCGAAAATCAAAATCGGTTTCGCTCTTCGCAACTCGTAACTCGACACTGCTACATCAGGAGGTTCCCATGGAACGCACAATTCTCAACACCATTCGCGCGCTGGATACATCCGACGGTGCCGGTGTTCGCCTGAAGCGGGCGCTGGGCTACAACCCCATGGTGCGGCTGGATCCCTTTCTGATGCTGGACGCGTTCTCCTCCGATAATCCGGATGATTACATTGCCGGCTTCCCGCCGCACCCGCACCGGGGCTTTGAAACGGTGACCTACCTGATGGAAGGCCACATGAAGCACCGTGACCATCTGGGTAACGAAGGGAATCTGCAGCAGGGTGGTGTGCAATGGATGACCGCGGGCCGCGGCATTATCCACGAGGAAATGCCACAACAGCAGGATGGTCTGTTGCGCGGTTTCCAGCTGTGGATCAACCTGCCGGCGGCGGAAAAAATGAAAGCGGCCGGTTACCGGGACATTGCCGATAACGAGATCCCGCGTCTGGACTTGTCCAGCGGAGGCCAGATCAAGGCCATCGCCGGGGAAGTGACCATCAGCAATCAGGTGATCAGCGGGCCGGTAAAAGGTGGTAGCACCGATCCGCTTTACCTGGACGTGAAATTGCGTGCGGGTGAAACGGTGACGGTGCCGCTGACACAGGGTTACAACGCTTTCCTGTATCTGTTCGAAGGTGGGGTCAGCGTGGCGGGTGAGGCAGTCAAGAGCGACCATCTGGCGACCTTCACTGACGGTGACAGGGTCACTCTGGTGGCCGGAGAACACGGTGCCAGATTGCTGCTGCTGGCGGGCAAACCCATTGGCGAGCCCATTGCCCAGTACGGCCCGTTCGTGATGAATACCCAGGACGAAATCAACCAGGCCCTGAGTGATTATCGCGACGGCACCCTGACCGCCGAACCGTCATCCCTGTAACGGCCCGCTGAACCCCGACCTGCCCCGGCACTTGCCGGGGCTTTTTTCGGGCAATGATTTTGCCGCTAGCGTGAGGCGATCACCCAGACAGCATGCACGATACCGGGAATGTAGCCCAGAATGGTCAGTACGATATTGATCCAGAAATGCTTGCCGATCCCTTCCTGGAGAAACACCCCCAGTGGCGGAAGCAAGATGGCAATGAGAATGCGTAACAGGTCCATGCTGTTCTCCTTCGAGTCCGAAAGTCTCACTGTAAATTCTTTGTCTCATTACGTCTGTTAAAAAATACAAAGCCTTGCACAGATTGGATTGCCTGCGCCGTGATTTTCCGGGAAGCTGGGCGTTGTCATTGATCCGGGAAAGGAGAAAAACATGAAAGTTCTGGCCATAGCGGGCAGTCTGCGCGAGCAATCCTTCAACCGCGGCCTGATCCGTGCTGCCCAGGCATTGGCGCCCGCAGGAATGGAAATCATCGCCGCCGACATCAGTGATATTCCGCTCTATAACGGTGATGACGACGGAGACAATCGCCCTGCCCCGGTGACGGCCCTGGCAGAACAAGTAAAGGCTGCGGATGCCCTGTTGTTTGCCACCCCGGAATACAATTACTCCATCCCCGGTGTGCTGAAGAATGCCATCGACTGGCTATCCCGGGTGCCGGGCGGCATCTTTGCCGGTAAGCCCGCCGCCATCATGGGTGCATCCATGGGCGGCATGGGCACCAGCCGCAGCCAGTATCACCTGCGGCAGGTGCTGGTGTTCCTGGATGTACATCCGCTCAACAAGCCGGAAGTGTTCGTCTCTGCAGCCCATGAAAAATGTGATGAGAATGGTGACCTGCAGGACCAGGCAACGAAGGACATGATCGCCAAGCAACTTGCTGCATTGCAAGATTGGTTCAATAAAATTCGCTAACCTAAGATCACAACTTTAAATCTGTGATATTTGGCTGGCCTAGCCTATTAAGCGGTGACGATTTTGGTCGGCGAGGGGAAGTTATGCTTAGAATTTTTGTTTTATTCATGTATTTCATGACTGCGGGCTGTTCGACTGTCTATTCAATAGAGGAAAAAGAGTTTCCGTCTCAAGTGAAACCGATTTTCCTTCCCATTTCAGTTTTAATCGATGATGGGACAAAGGGAAGCCAGAACGCATATCCCTATGATGCAGAAATTTATAAAGAAATGTTGTCGTCGGGGCTTTTTACATCGCTCTCCGGACTTGGGTCTGATTATGCTTTGACCATATCTCTTGATGTGGATAGGAACACTTCGCAAGGATGGTTTCTTCTTTCTTCTGCAACAATGCTATTAATGCCTATACCGGTTGATTCGGATTATAGTCTTGATGCTCAGGTTTGGTTTGGTGGCGTTGTGGTGGCAAATTATTCTTATGGGATGAATGAGAAGGGGTCAATGATTCCGCTAATGGATGTTGGTCTGGAGTCGGCGATGAGGCCATATAAATTGTTGTTGTCACATTTTCTTGCGGACCTGGAAAAGGACAGACCTCTACCTGAAGTGTCTATGTTTTTGAAAGAAAGCGATGGGAATAGCCCTTTCTCTCTCTGATGAGCAAGAAAAATGTGCTGGGGATAACGGCATTCTTACTGGCAGTGCTTCTGGTCAGTAGGCCTTGCAGAGAAACTCAGAGTTGCGCTTCGCGACGAATCCATTTGGTGACATCCGGCGCCTGATAATCCGCGAAGCCGTCCAGCAGCGTCGCTGGACAGTTGTGAACCTGCAGGAGATCTCTGTGTTCCTGGCGCAGAAAGCCCTGGCTGGCGGCATGGTCGAGGAAAGTGATTAGGTGGTCGTAATAGCCGTTGATGTTCAGCAGGGCGCAAGGTTTGTGGTGAAAGCCCAGTTGCGCCCAGGTCAGAATTTCAAAAATTTCTTCCAGCGTACCCATGCCGCCGGGCAAGGCGATAAAGCCGTCAGAGCAATCTGCCATGGCCGCTTTGCGCTCATGCATGGAACCGACTACACGCAATTCGGTGAGATGGTCGTTGCCGATTTCCTTGCGCATTAAGGCATCGGGAATAATGCCGATCACCTCACCGCCCCGTTGCATGACCGCATTGGCGATGGCGCCCATGACACCGACGCTGGCGCCACCATAAACCAGTCCCAGCCCGCGCTTTACCAGTTCGTCGGCCAGATCTTCAGCGGCGGTGATGTAGTCGTTCCCCTCACCGGGGCTGGAGCCGCAATAGACGCAGATTCTTTTCATGGATATTCACCTGATCCCTGCGCCGTAGGAGCGTCGTTGGCGGCGCGATAACGAACCTTGAAGACTGGAATTCCACCACAGAGGGCACAGAGTTCACCGAGGAAAAGATGGGTTTCTTCTCTGTGCCCTCTGTGGTGAAAATGCTTTTGATCTAGGTTTGCCATCGCGCCGCCAGCGACGCTCCTACGGCGGGGTATTTAAAAGTATCACTCATCCCGCCACCGCCGTGGGTTTGCTCACCAACCGCTCCGCCGGGAAATGACAGGTGAAGACGCTCCCCTTGCCCAGCTGACTCTTGATTTCCAGTTTGCCGTTATGACGGATCATCACATGTTTGACGATGGCCAGGCCCAGGCCGGTACCGCCGGTCTCGGTGACGCGGCTGTTGTCCGGGCGGTAGAAGCGTTCGGTGAGACGCGGGATATGCGCCGGGTCGATGCCGACACCGTTATCACTCACCGCCAGGTGTGCGCCACGCTCATCCTGCCACCAGTGAATACGGATCTGGCCACCGGCGGGGGTGTACTTGACCGCATTGGTGATCAGATTGCCGAAGGCGCTCTCCAGCTCCGCCGGGTTGGCAATCAGGCGGGCTTCTTCGGGCACGTCCAGCTCAATGCTGTGGCCCTTGTCGGCGCTGATCGCCAGGGCATTTTCGCGCATGCGTTTGAGCATGCCGTGGACAGGGACCGCCTGGCTGAGATTGTCCGCATTGGTGCCCTCCAGCCGTGCCAGCAACAGCAGGTCCGAGACCAGGGCTTCCATACGGTTGGACTGGTTGTCCATCTGGGTGAGGGCCCGTCGTAACCGGGACTGTTCCTCCGGCACCGTGTCCAGCAGGGTTTCCAGGTAGCCCTTGAGCACGGTCAGTGGGGTTTTCAGTTCGTGGCTCACGTTGGCCACGAAATCCTTGCGCATCTGTTCCAGATGATGGATCCGGGTGACATCCCTGGCCATCATCAACTGCTCGCCCACCCCAAATTCGGTAATGCGAAATTGCAGGATGCGGTTGTCGTCCACCGGCGAGGGAATCTCCAGCGCCTCGCGGAAATCCCCCTTGCTCAGGTATTCGGTGAATTTCGGATGGCGCACCAGGTTGGTCAGCGGCTGGCCCAGATCCTGGCGGGCGTTGAACCCCATGTAGCGTTCCGCAGCCTGGTTCCAGTATTCCAGGTAGCCGTGCTGGTCAATCAGAATGACCACATCTTCCAAGGCATTCACCGATTGCTGGGCACGGTGAATGATGCCCTGCAGATTTTCCTGGGCGCGGCGTTCTTTCTGGAAAAGGTGCTCAAGTCGGGTGTAGAACTCGCCCCACAGCCCGATGCTGTCCGGGGGTTCGGTGTGGTCATCGCGCACCAGCCAGCTGTACAGACCAAACAGCTGCCGGGTGCTCCAGATGATGTAGCCCAGCAGACCGACCACCAGTGGCCAGATGTGGCCCACTGCCAGCGCTGCCGCAACGGACAGCAGGATCAAGCCGACTATGCGATTTACTTCCTTGGCCAGACTGGCTTTCATGATCTCGCTTCCACCGCCCCGTTGCGGCTACGTGGGTGCATTCACCGTCACCGATCCGCATTGCATCACCTCTGTGGATTGCGCGCAACGCGCCATGCGGACCGGATCGCTTCAGCTTGCCTTGGCGGATTTTACCGAAAAACGGTAGCCAGTGCCGCGGACTGTCTGGATAAAGCGGTCGTAGCCGAAGGGGGACAGGGCCTTGCGCAGCCGGCGGATATGCACATCGATGGTGCGGTCTTCCACATAGACATTGGCGCCCCACACCTGATCCAGCAGCTGGGTCCGCGAATAGGCCCGCTCCTGGTGGCTCATGAAGAATTCCAGCAGACGGTACTCCGTGGGCCCCATGTCCACCGGCTCATCGTCGGCGCTGATGCGATGGCTCACCGGATCCAGGCACAGGCCTTCCACTTCGATGGCCTTGTCTGCCGCGGTGCTGGAAGCACGCCGCAGTACGGCCTT
This sequence comes from Alcanivorax sp. HI0007, assembly GCF_001635525.1. NCBI lineage: Bacteria > Pseudomonadati > Pseudomonadota > Gammaproteobacteria > Oceanospirillales > Alcanivoracaceae > Alcanivorax > Alcanivorax sp. HI0007. The sequence continues at coordinate 13,062 of NZ_LWEJ01000239.1, read as the reverse complement.
GATGCGGGAGATCAGTTCGCGGGTGGAAAACGGCTTGGTGATGTAGTCGTCGGCGCCCACATCCAGCCCCTGGATCTTGTTGTCCTCTTCGCTCTTGGCGGTAAGCATGATGATGGGGATTTCGTTGGTGGTCTCATCACGCTTGAGGCGGCGGGCCAGCTCGATACCGGTAACCGACGGCAGCATCCAGTCCAGCAACACCAGATCCGGGCGTTCATCGACAATAATTTCGTGGCCTCGCTGGGCGTTTTCCGCCTCCAGCACATCAAAATCGGCCAGCTCCAGCGCAACGGCCACCATTTCCCGAATGGCGGGCTCGTCGTCAACAATCAGAATACGGTTACGGGACATGGCTTTCCTTCCTTGCCTGTCTGTCTGTGTTGCCCTATTAGATTGCTTTTTTGTGACATCTGTATGACAAATTGGGCGGAAACGGGCGAAAAAGCAAGGGGGGGAGCTACAAGCTTCAAGCTACAACGCGGATTGATGGGGGAGCTATCCGATGACGTTGGAAGCCGCGCGTCGAGGTGAAAGAGCGCAAGGATAAAGCATGGCTTGAAACCGTCAGATTTGTTTAGCAATGAATCGCGGGCATGGCGTTTCAGAACATGGGAGCCAGCCCGCGTTGTAGCTTGCAGCTTGAAGCTTGTCACTCAGAAGTACTGGAAATACAACCCGACAAACACACACGCCCCGGCCCAGTGGTTATTGAGAAAAGCGTGGAAGCTGGGCCAGCGTTCCCGGTAACGGATCAGGCTGTGCTGGAACAGGAAACTCAGGGACATGCCGGCCAGACCCAGGTACCAGGGCCAGGAAAAGTCCAGCCGTTGCCCCACCATGATCAGGGCCAGCAGAGTCAGCCCCTGGAGGATGGCGATCATCAAGCGGTCCGCATCGCCGAACAGGATGGCGGTGCTCTTGATGCCCAGTTTCAGGTCGTCTTCCCGGTCGCACATGGCGTATTCGGTGTCGTAGGCCACGGTCCACACCAGGTTGGCCACGTACAGCAGCCAGGCGATTTCCGGCACGGCCCCGGTTTCGGCGGCAAAGGCCATGGGAATGGCCCAGCTGAAGGCAGCGCCGAGAAACAGTTGCGGCATAAAGGTGAAGCGCTTGGTAAAGGGGTACAGCACCGCCAGCCCCAGCCCGCCGAAGGACAGCCAGAACGTCAGTTCATTGAGAAACAGCACCAGCACAAAGGCCAGCAGCCCCAGCCCGCAAAACAACGCCAGGGCTTTCTTGGCGCTGATAGCACCGGTGGCCAGCGGGCGGCCTTTGGTGCGTTCCACATCGCCGTCGAAATCCCGGTCGGCAAAATCGTTAATCACGCAGCCAGCGGCACGCATGATGATCACCCCGAGAATGAAGATCACCACGGTCTTCAGGCTGGGCGTACCGTTCCCGGCAATCCACACCGCCCACAGGGTCGGCCACAACAGCAACAGGGTGCCGATGGGGCGGTCCAGCCGCATCAACTGGATGTAGGGCCAGAGCGAGGGGTAGCGTTGTTCAACGAAGGCAAACATGGGACATCCGGTTGTCAGGGGCGGGGGTAAGTTTCAAGTTGAAAGTTGAAAGTTTCAAGGCTCCTTGTAGGAGCACCTCTTGAGGTGCGAAGCCTCGAATGGTCGCGATAACTCTTAGAGTTGAACCGACTCTCCCTCCAGGCAGGGTGACCGCGGTGAAAACCATTTCCTCGCTACGCTCGGTTCGCACCTCAAGAGGTGCTCCTACAGCAGCCCTGAAGAAACGCTAGTAGCGCCTACCTTCTCCCACAGCGCCGGCAGGAAGTATTCTGCCACCAGCAACGGTTCACCGCGTTTGATAAAACGGGACTGGCGCCCCCAGCACACTGGCATGGCTTCTGCAGGGCTCCCAATGCGGGCCCAGACCTGGTCGCGCTGGCAGGTGGGGCGTTTGTACAGTTCCAGGCCCAGGGAGCGGCTGCCCATATGGCCCAGGGAGCGATTGGCACCGGTCAGACTGGTCAGGGGGAGTACGCTGCGGGCGGCCACCACCGGGGTGTCGTCCAGCAGCAGGGTCACTTCGCGGATCAGCGCCGCCCGCCGGGGGGCCAGGTTCAGCAGGTGCCGTTCGTCGGCGCGGGGAAAGCTGATGGCGTGGTAGCCCGGCGCTACCCGGAACTGGCCGTGACGCTTCAGGCGCAGGGTCAGGGAGGCGGGATCCGCCATCCAGTCACGGATACGCGGCGGCAGCACCAGCTGTTCCAGCGGGCGCCAAAGGCTGTCAGGATGCAGGGCGGCAGGCAGCATGGGTCTCTCAACGTCGCAGGCCGCAGGACTATGGCGCAAGCGGTGACTCAGGGCAAGTCGGCGGTCAGCCTGTGTGCAGGCGCTTGCCTGCAAGGGATAATGGCGCTGGGCCCGGTCGATGGACCCCGGCGCCGTGCTTTGCCAGCGCCCAATGTCATTGATTTTTCGGGCGTGCGCCGATAGGTTAACGCCCCCCGAGAAACACCCTGTATGTAGCAGAGTAAGCAAGTACTTACTCCAAATCGACGAGGTTCACGATGAAGAAGTGGGAATGCGTAGTGTGCGGTTTCATCTATGACGAAGCCGAAGGTCTGCCCGATGAGGGTATTGCCCCGGGTACCGCCTGGGATGACGTGCCGGAAGACTGGGTCTGCCCGGACTGCGGCGTGGGCAAGGAAGACTTCGAAATGGTGGAAATCTGAGCCACTGCTACGGTCATTCTGCCCGTTCACTGATTAATTAAGGACTGTTCATGCAACCTATCGTCATCATCGGTTCCGGCCTTGCCGGCTTCAACACCGTCAAGGAATTCCGCAAGCTGGACAAGGACACGCCCATCGTCATGCTCACCAGTGACGACGGCCGTAACTATTCCAAGCCCATGCTGTCCGCCGGTTTTACCAAGGAAAAAACCGCTGATGACCTGTGCATGGCCACGCCGGAGAAGGTTGCCGAGCAGTTCAATGTGGAAGTGCGCACCGACGTGCACGTGGCAGAGATCGATCCTTCCGGCAAGCGCGTGCTGCTGCCGGACGATCACCTGGACTACAGCAAGCTGGTGCTGGCCCTGGGCGCGGATACCTGGACGCCGCCGCTGGAAGGCGATGCCGTGGGCGACGTGTTCTCCGTCAATGACTTGATGGATTACGGCAAATTCCGCACTGCCCTGCAGGGCGCCAAGAAAGTCACCATCCTCGGTGGGGGTCTGATTGGCTGTGAGTTTGCCAATGACCTGTCCAACGGTGGCTATGCGGTGACCCTGGTGGAACCCCAGGGCCGTTGTCTGCCGCTGTTGCTGCCGGAACCGGCCTCTGCCGCCGTGGGTCGTGGCCTGGCGGATCTGGGCGTGACCTTCCACTTTGGCCCCCTGGCCCAGGCGGTGAATCACGGCGACAACAACCAGCTGGTCACCGAGCTGTCCGACGGCACGCGCATTGAATCCGATGTGGTGCTGTCCGCCATCGGCCTGCGCCCCCGCATCGCCCTGGCCAAGGAGGCCGGCCTGGCTATCAACCGTGGCATCGTCACTGACAAGACCCTCAAGACCAGCGCTGAAGACATCTACGCCCTGGGTGATTGCGCCGAAGTCCAGGGCCATGTGCTGCCCTATGTGTTGCCGCTGATGGCCTCCGCCCGTGCCCTGGCCAAGACCCTGGCCGGCGAAACCACGGCGGTGAGCTATGGCGTCATGCCGGTCACCATCAAGACCCCGGCCTGCCCGGTGGTGGTGTGTCCGCCTGCAGATGCAGAGAATGGCGAGTGGGAAATCCAGGAAGACGGCAACAACGTTCAGGCCCTGTTCCGCGGCAAGGACGGCAGCCTGCAGGGGTATGCCCTCACCGGTGATGCGGTGAAAGAGAAGATGAAGCTCAACAAGGAACTGCCGCCGTTGATGCCGTAACGACGGCCCGCCGCAGGAGCCATGCTTGCATGGCGAACCGCCCAGGTAGCGCTCCTGCCATCGGCCACCCAATAAAGGAACGCCCATGAAATTTGCACTGGTTTTGCTGGTCCTTGGCTGGCGTTTGCGCTGGTTGGCCTGGCGTAATGCGGGTTTTCGCAAACAACTGGAAAACCGCAACGTGATAATGCAGTGGCGGACCTTCAAGGGTAAGCCGGCGCGCAGTTTTCATTTCACGCCAGGCAAGGTGGTGTCCTCTGGTGGCCTGCACGACAAGCCCACGGTCACCCTGAACTTCAAGGACGCCAGCTACGCCTTCCGCACTCTGCAGGTGGCGGGCAAGAACCAGATGGCCTTCATGGAAGGCATGCAGGCCGGCGACATCAAGATCGAAGGCGATCCGGGGCAGCTCATGTGGTTCATGACCCTGATGAAGTTCATCATGCCGGGTGGCAAGAAAAAATAGCTCTCCCGGCTCTTCCTGCAAATGTCTCACTGCACGCCCCGGATTCGGGGCGTGTTCGTGTCTGGCCCTCCGCTTCCGTTTTCCCTTTGGTAAATTCGGGTCATCCCGTAGGCTGGTGAACTATTCAGGTTGCTAACCAAGACAGGGAATGGCGATGAAGAAACTGAAAAACGAAAAGGAACTGGTCAAGAAAGCCATTGCACTGGGGGTGGATTACGCGGAGAAGCGCGGTGTGGTGGAATTCGAACCCACCGATTCTGCGGCGGAGAAGCTGGAGTACATCTACCGGCTGCTGGTGCACGACAAGGTGATTCAGCCGTTGCCGGAGGACCAGGTATCTCAGCCCTCCATTCAGCACAAACTCGCGATCTGGGCTTCCAAGCAGACATAACCGGTATCGCTTGTTGCTTGCCGGTCTGTTATAAAAATCCTTGAACTCGAGCCTGTGGCCAAGCATTCCCGCGCTCGATGGAATTGCCCCTCTTCAAAAGGACCTGATATGCGACGTATCGCCCTGTTGGCCATTGCCAGTATCGTTTTGCTACTGACCGCCTGTGCGACAACCACGGAAACCCATTCCACCTGGCAAACCAAAACCGGAGAATCCCACCCGACCTTCCGGCATATGTATGTGCTGGTGCTGGCGGATGACCCGGCGGTTGCTGCCACGGCAGAACAGCAGGTGCGCAAGAGCCTGAATCATCGGGCCGTGGAAGCCACGCTGGCCAGTGAGACCCTGGGCGAGCGAGAGAGCGAGCGGGAGGCGTACCGTGCCCAGGTCGAGACGGCCGTGAAGGCCAGCGGTGCCGATGGCGTCATGGTGGTGTCGTTGCTGAAAGTGGAAGAACGCTCCGAGTATGTGCCGCCCCAGGTGGACTATGTGCCCGTGCCCTCTGCCCCCATGTATCTGGGCTACGGCCCCTATGTGGGCCACAGTTACGGCGCCATCTACCAGCCCGGTTATTACCACAATGCCAAGGACTATTACCTGCAGACCCAGGTCTACAGCGTGGAGCGCAAGCGCCCGGTGTGGCAGGCCCAGTCGCGCAGCATGAATCCGGATAGTCTGAAGAACGGCGCCAAGGGCTATGCCAAGAGCATTGTCTCGCAGCTGGACAAGGATGGTGCCCTGAAGCGCTAGCCGTTATGCCAGAGAGGGCACAGAGCCCGCGCAACCACCTCCGCTCTGTGCCCTATCCCGCCAGCCGTTTCTTCAGCACCCAGCCCATCAATATCCCTCGACCCGCCATAAAGCCGTTCATGGCCAGCCACAGGCCGTGGTTCTCCCAGCCCAGGGTTAACGCCCAGAGCACAAAGAAAATCCCCACTGCCAGCAACATGGTGTTGCGCATGGCCGCGCCCCAGGTGGCGCCCACGAAGATGCCGTCCAGCCAGAAGCCGGCACTGGCGGTGAGGGGTAACAGCAACATCCAGGGCAGATAGGTAATGGCTGTGTCGCGGATGCCGGGCAGGTCAGTGAGCAGATGAATCAGTGGCACACCGCCGAGACTGAACGCGATCAGCCCGAGGGCCGCACAGGCCACGGTCCAGCGGCCGGTGGCGCCAATCGCCTGGCGCAAGGCCTGTCGATCATGTCGGCCATGGGCGTCTCCCACCAACGCTTCCGCCGAATTGGCAAAGCCGTCCAGCAGGTTGCTGAGCAGCAACAGAAAGGTGATCAGTACCGCATTGGCGGCCAGCACCGCATCCCCCAGGCGGGCGCCCTGGGCGGTGAAGAAAAAGAAGGTGCTGAGTAGGGCCAGACTGCGCAGGAAGATATCCCGGTTCACCGCCATCAGCGCCAGCATGGCCGCCGGTTGCCACAACCGTTCCTGTCGCGCCGGTGGTCGCAGGGCGGCGCGCAGCCAGAACAGACCGCCGGCCAGGCCCACGTATTCCGCCGTGGCACTGGCGATGGCAACGCCGCGCACATCCAGATGCCAGACCTGTACCAGCAGCACGTCCAGCAGGGCATTGGTGCTGTGCATCAGCACCGTCATCTTCAATGGCACCCGGGTATTGTGGGTGCCAATGGCAAAACCGATCAGGGCAAAATTGGCCAGCGCCGCCGGGGCGCCCAGAATGCGGATGTTGATGTAGTCTCCGGCCAGCTTCTGTACTTCGTCGCTGCCGCCCAGCAGCCACAGCCCGGATTCCCGCAGCAGCGGCGACAGGGCAATCAGCCCCAGCCCAAGCACGGTGGACAGCAACAGGGCGCGCAGCAAAACCACCCGGGTATCCTTCTCGCCACCCCGCGCCTGGGAGGCAAAGCCGGTGGTGCCCATGCGCAGGAAGTTGAAGGAGAAATACAGGAACATGAAGACATTGCCACCCAGCGCCACCGCCGCCAGATAGCGGGGATGGTCCAGATGCCCCACCACGGCGGTGTCCACCAGCCCCAGCAACGGCGCCGTCAGATTAGACAGCAACAGCGGCCAGGCCAGCATCCAGATGCGGCGGTTAATCGATAAGCTCACTCAGCCCTCTTCAACAATCCTTCTACGGAGCCGCTGTAGGAGCGCCTCTCGAGGCGCGAACCGCGTGTAAACGCGGAAATCGCCCGCAGGGCGATCAGGAATTTCAGGGCTCGACAGGTTTGGATAGAAACCCGATCCTCTCGCTATTGCTCGGGTTCGCACCTCGAGAGGTGCTCCCACAGAGAGACATTGTCATGCTGGTCGCCGCAGCAACGTCAGCACAAACAAACTGCTGGCGGCGACCACGATGGAGGGTCCCACCGGTGTATTGGCAAACCAGCTCACCGCCAGCCCGGCCAACACTGCCAGGGTGCCCAGCACGCTGGCCACCGCCGCCATCTGCGCCGGGGTATGGGTGAGCCGGCGGGCGCTGGCGGCGGGGATCACCAGCAGGGAGGTGATCAACAATACCCCCACGGTGCGGATGGCGCCGGCGATCAACAGGGCCAGCAACAACATCAGCAGCAGCCGGGTGCGCTGTACCGCCACCCCTTCCACCTGGGCCAGTTCCTCGCTGACGGTGATGCTCAGCAGGGCCCGCCACTGCCACAGCATCAGCAACAGAATCAGGATGGCACCGGCCCACAGGGCCAGGGCATCCTGCCAGCCCACCGCCAGCAGGTCGCCGAACAGATAGGCAAACAGGTCCACCTGGATACCCTGCTGCAGGCTGATGGCGATCACCCCCAGGGCCAGGGTGGTGTGGGCGACAATGCCCAGCAGGGTATCGCTGGCCAGTTGCTGTTGATGCTGCAGGGCGGTGAGGGCAGCGGCCAGGCCCAGGCATACGGCCACCACAGCCAGGTACAGACTGATATCCAGCGCCAGCCCCAGGGCCGCCCCCAGCAGCGCGCCGTGGGCCAGGGTGTCGCCAAAGAAGGCCATGCGCCGCCAGACCACAAAGGCACCCATGGGCCCGGACACCAGAGCCACGGCCAGGCCGGCGAACAGCGGCGGCAACAGCAGCTCAATCATGGTGGCAATTCCCGTCGTGTTGGTGGCCCGGTTGGGCGTCGCCATGCAGATCATGGTCGTGGTCATGATCGTGGGTATAGAGCGCCAGGTTGGGGGTGCCGGCACCGGGGCCGAACAACTCGTGGTAGGCCGGGTCCCGGCTGACGGATTCCGGGCTGCCGGAGCAGCACACATGGCGCTGCAGGCAGATCACTTCGTCGGTGGCGGCCATCACCAGATGCAGGTCGTGGGAAATCAGCAGGATGGCGCAGCCCAGATCATCGCGGACCGATTTGAGCAGCCCATAGAGCGCATTCTGCCCGGCCACGTCCACCCCCTGGGCCGGTTCGTCCAGCACCAGCAGGTCCGGCTTGCGCAGCAGGGCCCGGGCCAGCAGCACCCGCTGCATCTCGCCGCCGGACAGCTGTTGCACCGCGCGGCGGCGCAGGTGGGCCACCCCGGCCTGCTCCAGGGCTGCCCGCCGGGCGGAGGTGGGACCGGGAGCGGCCAGCCACAGGAAGCGGTCCACGGTCAGCGGCAGGCTGTCGTCGATCTTGATGTGCTGGGGCATATAGCCCACCCGCAGGCCCTTGCGCCGGGTCACCGAGCCGCTGGACGGCGTCACCAGCCCCAGCACCACCCGCGCCAGGGTACTTTTGCCGGCGCCATTGGGGCCGATCAGGGTGGTGATGCGCCCGGGAGCCAGGGTCAGGCTCACCCCGGACAGCACGCTGTTGCCACCCAGGGTGACTGACACCGCCTGCACATTGACCAGAGGATCCGACATAGCAAAAGGGCCCGAAGAACAAAGGCGCAATGATATACTGCCGGCCTTTCGCCTGCACTTTGGGTTCAGTTGAAAGCTCAAAGTTTAAAGTTGAAAAGCGCGCATAAAGCCGTAGCCACTCGAGAAGGCCGTGCTCGCGCTTCATTGTCTTGACAGAAAAACGCGGGCACGGCCTGGAAACCACGATCGCACTTCCCGCGCTTTTCAACTTTGAACTTTCAACTCGCTAAACGAGGAAATGATGCGAAGTGTGTGGTTGGTAATGTTGATGATGCTCAGTGCCCAGGCAGTGAGCCAGACCCTGGTGGCCAGTGTGGAGCCGTTGGCCAAGGTGCTGCGGGGTCTTTATGGCGACCAGGTGGAGGTGGTGACCCTGTTGCAGGCCAACCAGAACCCGCATCAGCTGGCCCTGTCCCCCCGCCAGGCCATGCTGGTGCAGCAGGCGGATCTGCTGGTGTGGCTGGGCGAGGCGGTGGAAGCGCCGCTGGCTCCCCTGGTGGCCCGCCGGCAGGGTCCGACCCTGAGCCTGCTGGCCCTGGAGGGCGTCCATCGCCGGGAAGGGGGGGAGGATCACGACCATGGACATCAACATGCCGACCACGCCGATGCCACTCTGGATCCGCACCTGTGGCTGTCACTGGACAACATGATGCGACTGGCCGGAGCGCTGGCGCAGCAATACCCGCAGGGGCTGAAAGCCGGAGAACCGGCACGCTGGCAGCAACAGGCCAAAGACCGCCATACCCGGCACCGGCAGGCGCTGGTCGGACTGGAGGGAGTGTCCTGGCTGAGCTACCACCAGCCCTGGGGGTATCTCACCGAAACCCTGGGGCTGGCGGAGCCGCTGGTGGTGTCAAAGCAACTGGATGCGGGACCGGGTAGCCGGCGTTTTGTGGCGCTGGCCGGCGAGATTCGCGAGCAGCAGGTCCGCTGCGCCATTCTTGAGCCGGAAGCCCGCGCCGCCATGGTCTCCCGGCTGTGTCCGGATTGCCGGGTGCAGCCTCTGGACCCGCTGGGCCGGGACTACCCGGAACTGGATTATCTGAGCTGGCGGGATCGGCTGGTGGAAGGTTTCAAGGCGTGTCTGCAGGCGGGAGCGGGCTGAAGCTACGAGCTCCGCTCGCTGGATAAGAAAAGGTTGGAAGGCTCCCAAGGCTTCGGCATTTCTTACGAAGCCGCTGTAGGAGTACCTCTTGAGGTGCGAACCTTGCGAAGCAAGGAAATCGCCCGAAGGGCGATCAGGCATTTCAGCACTCGACAGGTTTCAGAAAGAATGGCGGTGAGATTGATCTTTGTCGCCTCGCTAAGCGCGGTTCGCATGTCGCAGATCCCCTGCGGGGGCAAGCATGGCTCCTACAAAAGACTGCCAACCCTCGCAGCTGCTAAAGCTCCCGAATCGGAATCAACGTGGGTGGCGGTGGCGGAGGGGTGTTGTCGCGCAGCGCTGGGGGGCGGACAGATTCGGCCTGGCGCTGACGCAGCTCCTGTTGCTCCTCTTCCAGATACCGGGTGTCCGGGCTGACCGCATTCATGCCCCGGCTTTCATCGCTGGTATCCAGTTCCCGGGGGGACTCCAGATACATGGCCTCAAGTTCCTTGCCATCCAGCGGCTGGGCGGGAACCGGCTCGCGGGTTTGCGGCGCATCATCGTCCGGCGGCGCGGAGTCGGGCAGTTGTTCCGCCGCCAGGCTCAGGGCCGGGGCCATTAACAGGGCAATCATTATTTTTTTCATATCCCGATCATAGCGCTCCCGCAGGCCCGGGGGAACTGGCGGATTCGCACCACCCGGTGTCAAGGCGGGTCAATAATTCCCCGTTGGGCTCAGGGCCATTGAGGCGGCACCGGAAAAAGGTATGCTGGAGCGCTTAATCTGAAAACGGGTGCAGGGCCTGAATGGCACAGCAAAGCAAACCTATCGCAATGGCCTGCTGGGATTTGTCCTGGCTGCTGGACCGTGACAGCCGTCACGGGGCCTTTGCGTCGCTGGAAAAAGTGCTCGATGAAACCCAGCAACGGGGTTTCAATGCCTTGCGCCTGGATCCGTGCCCGCACCTGATTGCCCGCCCCGAGAACGGTGTCCATCTGGACCGCTGTGAATTGCAGGCGCCCGGGTGTGAGCCGGTGGAAGTGAAAATCCGCCACAGCCTCCAGAAACTGCTGCAGTCTGCCCACGAGCGCGGCCTGAAGGTCTGGTTCAGCAGCGGTTTTGTGGATGACAGCCGCGCGCGCCGTTCCTTTGTGCGACGGCCGGAAGACTTCGTCGCGGTGTGGAGCGATACCCTGTCCCTGGTGCAGGAATGGGGTTACCTGGAGGATGTGGCCGGGGTGGATTTCTGCCACCAGTTCCCCGCCTTGCCCTACGCCCACGGCGTCACCCGTCGGGTGTTCAATCGGTCGCCGGACCGGCCCCTGCCGCCGCGTTGGTCCGCCAGCGCCGCCGAGCGCATTGAGGAGTATCTGCTGGATATTCCCCGTGCCCTGCATGCCCTGTTCCCCGGGGTGCCCATCGGCCTGAGCACCACCACCCAGATCAGCGAGCAGTTGCGGCAGCTGGATACCAGTGAGCTGGATTTTCTCGATTTCAGCCTGTGGCTGGATGATGATCCGCGCTATCGACTGGCCAGCGGCGAGGCGGTGCCCATGACCGGCCTGGCCCGACGCCTGGCCAGCCCGGTGAAGCAGCTTCTGCTGGATGCCGGCGGCATGCACTGGCAGCGGCGCATGGAAGACCAGTTACAGCGGCGTATGGCCTTTACCCGTCTGCGGCGTCTGCAGCCGGTGATCGGTGAAGGCTTTGTTCGCCAGCCCCGCCATCTGCGCCGCCTGCCCACCGGCTGGGCGGACCTGCACGAAATGATGGTGGTCAGCGCCCTTACCCAGGGGGTGGAATCCATGACGCCCACCTCCCTGGCCTGCCCGGCCTATGAATGGCTGTGGCGGGAAGAGGAGTACCTGGCGCACCTGAATCATCTGATCCTGTCCGGCTCGGAGTAATCCCTCGCCCTCTATTTTCACTACAGAGCTCACAGAGTGAATGTAGGAGCGTCGCTGGCGGCGCGATTCACCCAGGTTCGAGTTACGAGGAGCGAGTTCCGAAAAGCGTTTTTACTACAGAGGGCAGAGAGTTCACTGAGGGAAACATTACGTTATCTATGTGCGCTCAGTGCCCCTGCCGGCAGGGCACTGGCGGTGTGAAAAGTCGGGGGGGTGGTTGTGATTTTCGAAACTCGCTCCTCGGAACTCGCTTCTGGCCTCTTACCCCGCCAACGCCGCAATCCGCCACTGAAAAATCCGCGCAAACTCTTCCGGGTCCTTGCTGCCCTGCCCTTCGCTGTGCTCGGACACCGGGCCGGCCAGTCGCGACAGCCAGAAGCGCAACGCTGCCACCGCCAGCGCCTCCAGCAACAGGCTGTCATCCACCTGCCCGCCGGACTCCCGGTAGCCTTCCAGCAGCGCTTGCTCCCGCTCTGCCACCGGTTTGCCATTGCGATCCACACACCAGTCGTTGAGCGTTACCGCCAGATCGTATTCCGGGTAATCCAGGCAGGCGTTGTAGAAGTCCAGCAGGGCGCTGATGCGACCCTGTTGCCACAGCAGGTTGTCGCGGAACAGGTCGCCGTGGATCAAGGTGGTGCCGGTGGGTCGTGCCTGCCAGTCACTCAGCAGTGCCCTGGCCCCCTCGCGGTGGTCGTCTGGCAGCTGGTCCAGGTGGCTAGCCAGTGTCTCCAGCCGTTGCCGTTCGCCGGGCAGGGTCTGCAGGGCGCCGGTATCACATTGATGCAGTTGGGCGAGCAGCGCGCCCACCTGTCGGCAACGGTCCAGATCCACGGCAAAATCATGCTCCCCGGGCAGGCGCGGCATCAGCACCGCCGGTTTGCCGGCCACCGTGATCTGGTCCTGGCAGCCATGATCCGTCAGCGGGGCGGGCACCGGCAGACCCTGTTCAGCCAGGTGCGCCAGCAGCACCAGATACGGGGCGAGAGCCGCGTGGGTCAGGGTTTCGAAAACCGTCAGCACCAGTTGCGCAGGTTGCTGGTGGCGATCCTCTGCCTCAATCAGGAAGGTGCTGTTTTCGATGCCATGGCTGGCCGCCCGATAATCCCGCAGTCGGAAGCCGTAACCGTCCAGAACGGCGGCAAGTTGGCTGTGACTGAGCGGGGTATAAACGGACATGGGATTCCTTGTCGGCAAAAAGGCCGCAGATGACCGGACTCTGCGGGCGAGCAATGGTATAACAGGCGCTGATAACAATAACGACGCATCTCCAACAATAACAAAAGGATGACTTGCCATGCGTTACGGGATTCTGTTTTTCGGGTTACTGTTTGCTGCCGCCAGCCAGGCGGACGGGGTGGCGCACTATCAGGACCAGCGTTTCGGCTACGTGGCCGGCAATCTGATGAACATCACCCTGGACTATGACAACCGCGAGCTGACTCCCACCGGGGTGGGGGTGCGCCTGGGGGGCATGATCGACCCGTAC
>NZ_LWEJ01000238.1:0-23527 GCF_001635525.1 Alcanivorax sp. HI0007 | reverse complement strand
GGAATAAATATTACCCGGCTCCTGGCCTCCGAATCGGGCCGCAGCCTGGGCGGCGCTTTCATAGACAAAACTCGAGGTCAGGAAAATCGGATCCGAGTGTGCCATCTCGTCCGTACGCAACTGTGCCGTGCGGATAGCCAGGGTTTCCACATCAAGTTGTGTCGGATCCAGATCGTTCATTGATAGCCTCGGTTTTCCTTCGGTCTTGCTCAGTTCGGATTGTGCAAATCGATAATCTCGTTATCTGCCAATGCGCGGGTTTTCTCACTACTGCCTTTGGCCATATCGTTACGACGGGCTTCCAGACCGGCCAGATATTCCGGGGTGATGTTGCCCGCCAGATACGTTCCATTGAACACGGAACAGTCGAAGGACTCCACCCCGGGATTACCTTCCTTGCACGTCTCCACCAGATCTTCCAGATCCTGGTAAATCAACTTGTCGGCACCGATCAATTTGCCGATTTCCTCAGTGGTGCGACCGTGGGCAATCAGCTCCTGGGCGGCCGGCATATCAATGCCATAGACGTTGGGATACTGCACCGCAGGAGCCGCAGAGGCGAAATAGACTTTGCGGGCGCCGGCTTCCCGGGCCATCTGGATGATCTCGTTACAGGTCGTCCCGCGGACAATGGAGTCATCCACCAACAGTACATTCTTGCCTTTGAACTCCAGCTCAATGGCATTGAGTTTCTGGCGCACGGATTTCTTGCGTTGCTGCTGGCCCGGCATGATGAAGGTCCGGCCGATGTAGCGATTCTTGATGAAACCCTCACGGTATTTGACGCCCAGATGGTTCGCCATCTGCAGGGCAGACGTACGACTGGTATCCGGGATCGGGATCACCACGTCGATGTCGTGGTCCGGCCATTCCCGCTCGACTTTTTCCGCCAGCTTTTCGCCCATGCGCAGGCGCGCCTTGTACACCGAAATACCATCGATGATGGAGTCCGGCCGGGCCAGATAAACCTGCTCGAAAATGCAGGGATGCAGGCTGGGATTGTCGGCACACTGACGGGTGTGCATCTCCCCTTCTGCAGTAATGTAGATGGCTTCACCAGGCGCCAGATCCCGTTCGATATGAAACCCCAGGGAAGACAAAGCCACAGATTCCGACGCCACCATGTACTCGGGACCATTGGGGGTGTCCTTGCGACCGAAACAGACCGGACGAATGCCGTGGGGATCACGAAACGCCAGAATGCCATAGCCGGTAATCATGGCCACCACCGCATAGGCCCCTTCCACCCGCTTGTGAACAGCGGCGACGGCGTCAAAGATATCATCCGGCTCCGGCTGCAACTTGCCACGACTCTGCAGTTCGTGGGCAAACACATTCAGCAGCACCTCGGAATCGGAGGTGGTGTTGATATGGCGCAGATCGGCCCGGAAGATATGCTCGGCCAATTCCTCGGCATTGGTGAGATTGCCGTTGTGGGCCAGGGTGATGCCGTAGGGAGAGTTCACATAGAACGGCTGGGCTTCCGCGGAACTGGAGCTGCCCGCAGTGGGATAGCGCACATGACCGATGCCCATGTTGCCCACCAGACGGCGCATATGGCGGGTGCGAAACACATCACGCACCATGCCGTTGTCCTTGCGCAGATAAAGACGATCTCCGTCACAGGTAACGATACCGGCTGCATCCTGCCCCCGATGCTGAAGGACTGTCAGCGCATCATAGATACCCTGGTTCACATAGCTATGGCCGACAATGCCCACAATGCCGCACATGGTACTTTCCTCTCGTTAGGGGCTGTTAACCGCATTCATCTGAACGATGTCTTGCAGCCCCTCGTTGCTTATACGTTCATGACCAGAGCGAGTAGTTTTTCGCCCATGTCCCGGGTCCACGCTTCCATCATGACCAGATGCGGAACCAGAGTGGATTCTTGCCACCATGGATCGGCACCAAACAGGTGCCGCCCCAGGGCTACCAGCACAACCATCAGCAGCACACCTCGCATGGCGCCGAAGACCATACCCAGCAATCGATCAGTACTGCTCAGCCCGGTGACACGAATCAACTCACCGAGCAAATGGTTAATGAGGGCACCGACCACCAGCGTCAAGACAAACAGCAAGCCGAAAGCAACAGCGGCACGCAGGCTGGGAGTGGTGATCTGGTCCTGAAGAAGAAGATCCAGGGCCGGGCTGAACAGGCGCGCGATGATAAAGGCCGCCACCCAGGTGAGCAACGAAAAGGCTTCACGGGTGAAGCCTCGGCGCACGCTAAGCAAAGCGGAAATTGCGATGACAATCAGAATGATGGCGTCTGCCAGATTCATGTAAAGCGTGCTCTCACCGGCGGATAAGCGCTCGTCCGGGGTGCCCTTGCGCTGCTGCCAGCGGCGGGACACCCGGAAAATTCAGAGCGCGAAGTTTAACAGAGGCTGACCCACTTGCCCATGGATACAGCCCGTGGATGGCGGCAATCAGGGGGCGTAAATCCGTACCAGCCCCTTGAAGCCGAAACGGCTGTCATCCGCCAGCTGCTGGCGGGTTCGTTCGGCATCTTTCTTGTGGATTTCCGGCCCCACCATGACACGGTGAACGACCTTGCCCTGGTGGCTGTCAGTCTCGCTGTATGCCCGGTAACCGGCGGCTTTCAGCTTCTCCACCACGGCCTCGGCGTTATCGACACTGGAATAGCTGCCCACCTGAACCACAAAACCGGCCAGCACCGGACCGTCATCCGGATCTGCCGGCGGTGGCACTGGCGCATCCTCCGTCACCACAGGATCCTTGGCTGGCGGCGGCTCGGCACTGTCTGGATTCGCCTGCAAATGCTCCTGCGCAGCAGCTCTGACCGCCTCTCTCTCCGACTCAATGCGCTCCGCCGCGGCCTCCTCCATCTCGGTTGTCACCACGGGATCCACGTTGACCGCCGTCATCTCCGGCTGATCAGGAATTTGCATATCCAGGGCATTGCGGATCTGTTCCGGCGACCGGAACACAAAGGGTGCCAGCACAGCCGCCAGGACCAACAACAGAACAACGCCGACAATGCGCTGACGGGTTCGTTTATCCACCTTGCTCTCCCCTCGCTTCCGCAACGGTATAGAAAGACCCGAAGATTAGCACCTGATCGTCGGCCTGTGCAGCGTTAAGGGCACCCTGCAACGCCTCACGGACACTAGCGTACTGGCGGCAGGATGCCTGCTCCGGCAAGGCAGCGGCCAGCCTGGTCGCGGGGGCTGCCCTGGCAATGGCAGGCGCGGCCAGATGCCAGCTCACCGGCTGTCCGGTGAAGAGCGCCACCACGTCATCGATCGGCTTGTCGGCCATCATCCCGAACACCAGGTGTCGCGCCCCCTCACAGGGGGGCAACATCTGAAGGAAACGCGCAACCGCGGGCAGATTATGGCCCACGTCAAACCAGCAGGCACGACCCTGAATCTGTCGGAATTCACAACGCCCGAACAGGGTCACTTCAGCCACGGCCTGGCAGTCCGCTGTGTCGACCTGCACCCCCGCCAGGCTGAGGGCCTGGCAAGCCGTCGCCAGATTATCCCGACCCAGCACTACCCGGTCGGGAAAAGCCAGGTCACGCCCATCACAGAGAGTGACTCCCTGCCGGGCAAGACGGAAATCCCGGCCGGCAAACACCGGCACCGCGGCATACTGTCCTGCCAGCTCCGGCAGGTTTTGCGGCCAGTCTGCCTCACCAAAGACCAGCGGTTTGCCGGATCGGGCAATCCCGCATTTTTCACCGGCAATAGCTTCCCGGGTCTCACCCAGCCAGTCCTGGTGATCCAGCCCCACCGAGGTGACCACCGCCACATCCGGATCGACGATATTGACCGCATCAAGTCGGCCCCCGAGCCCCACCTCCAGCAGTACCAGATCCGCCCCGCTCTGCCGGAAAAGCCACAGCGCCGCCAGGGTACTGAACTCGAAATAGGTCAGGGAAATGTCCTGGCGCGCCTGCTCCACCTGTTCAAACGCTTCACAGAGCTGCTGATCAGACGCCAGACCATCAGGCAGGCGAACGCGCTCATTGAAACGATGCAGATGCGGGGAGGTATAAAGACAGACTCTTCGGCCATGACGCTCCGCCAGAACCTGCATCAGGCGCAGGGTGGAGCCTTTCCCATTGGTGCCAGCCACGGTGATCACCGGCACAGGCATTGTGCTCACCCCGAGACGACTGGCCACCTGGCGAATACGCTCCAGGCCCAGTTCAATTTCGGTGGGATGCATGGCCTCGATCCACTCCAGCCAGGCGGCCAGAGCGGATGCGGCAGGATCGTCAGTCATCGACAGTCTGGAGGGACCAGCCCATCATGTTCGCCAGCAGGCGATGGAGGGTATCGCGCATATCGTGGCGAGCCACGATCATGTCGATGGCACCATGATCCAAGAGGAACTCGCTACGCTGGAAACCTTCAGGCAATTTCTGCCGCACGGTCTGTTCAATGACCCGAGGTCCGGCAAAACCGATCAGGGCATTGGGCTCAGCCACGTTCACATCACCCAGCATGGCCAGGGACGCGGACACGCCGCCATAAACCGGATCGGTGAGTACGGAGATAAACGGCAGACCCGCCTGCCGCAACTTTTCCAGCGCCGCGCTGGTCTTGGCCATCTGCATCAGGGAGAACAGGGCTTCCTGCATGCGCGCCCCACCGCTGGCGGAAAAACAGACCAGCGGCAGCTTTTGCTCCAGGCATACGTCTACGGCACGGACAAACCGCTCACCGACCACAGAGCCCATGGAGCCGCCCATGAAGTTGAATTCGAAGGCACAGGCCACCAGGGGTTCCCCGTGCAACGTCCCTTTCAGGGCTATCAGGGCGTCGTTTTCCTCGGTGGCTTTCTGGGCAGCGACCAGGCGATCCTTGTATTTCTTGGAGTCCTTGAACTTGAGACGATCCACCGGGGCCAGTTCTGCTCCGATTTCCGTCTGCACGCCTTCATCGAGAAACAGCTTGAGCCGCCGCCGGGCATTGATGCGCAGGTGATGCTCACACTTCGGGCAAACATCCATGTTGCGGTCCAGTTCGGGCCGATACACCACCCCGTCGCAGCGTGGGCACTTGCGCCACAATCCCTCGGGAATGCTGTTGCGCCGATTTTCCTGGGGGCGGCGTACTGCAGGCAGGATTTTTTCCAGCCAGTTGCTGTTGCTCATGCAAAGGTCCCGTTACTGATCCATAGCGTTACGCATGGCGGCCAG
Source organism: Alcanivorax sp. HI0007 (assembly GCF_001635525.1). NCBI lineage: Bacteria > Pseudomonadati > Pseudomonadota > Gammaproteobacteria > Oceanospirillales > Alcanivoracaceae > Alcanivorax > Alcanivorax sp. HI0007. The sequence continues at coordinate 18,349 of NZ_LWEJ01000238.1, read as the reverse complement.
AATGTCACTGATGGACTGGTTGATCGCTTCCGGGTTGTCCGGATTGGCCGCGATCTGGTTCACCAGGGCACTCCCGACAACCACACCATCAGACACTCGACTTACCGCCTGTGCAGATTCAGCGTCTTTGATACCAAAGCCGACACCAATGGGCAATTGAGCAAGGTTGCGAATTGTTTCAACCCGACCGGCCACTTCGTCCACATTTAGGGAGGCCGAGCCTGTCACCCCCTTGAGAGAGACGTAATACAGATAGCCGGAACCGGCCTTGCCAATCAGCTTGATACGGGCATCCGAGGTGGTCGGGGCCACCAGGAAAATCATGTCCAGCTCGTAGGCATCCATCACCGGCTTGATTTCCAGGGCCTCTTCCGGGGGCAAGTCCACCAGCAGGATGCCATCCACGCCGGCCTGTGAGGCCGCCTTGGCAAAGTTTTCATAGCCGAGCGCTTCCACCGGATTCAGATAGCCCATCAGGACCACCGGTGTCTCGCTATCGCGCTCACGGAATGTCTTTACCATTGCCAGCACGTCATGAGTGGAAGTGCCATGGGCCAGGGCCCGCTCGCAGGCCTTCTGGATCACCGGCCCGTCAGCCATGGGGTCAGAAAAAGGCACACCCAACTCGATGATGTCGGCACCGGCTTCCACCATGGCATGCATCAGTGGCACCGTCACTTCCTTACTGGAATCACCGGCGGTCACGAAAGGAATCAATGCCTTGCGTTTTTGCTCAGCCAGCCGCTGAAAACAGCTTTCAATACGACGCATTACTGCTCCTTAAAATTCAATGCCATCGATGGCAGCGACAGTCAGAATATCCTTGTCCCCTCGACCGGACAGGTTGATAACGATGTCCTGATCCGGGGCCATGGTCGGAGCCAGCTTGCGAGCGTAGGCAAGCGCATGGGCCGATTCCAGAGCCGGCATGATGCCTTCCACCCGAGTCAACTCACGAAACGCAGAGAGGGCTTCCGTGTCGTCTGCTGACACATAATTTACCCGTCCCAGATCCTTCAACCAGGCATGCTCAGGACCGACACCCGGGTAATCCAGGCCGGCAGACACGGAATGGGTTTCAATGATCTGGCCGTTGTCGTCTTCCATCAGATAAGTGCGGTTGCCGTGCAGCACACCCGGGCGCCCTGCACTCAGCGGAGCCGCATGTCGACCGGTTTCAATCCCGTCGCCGGCCGCTTCTACGCCGTACATGGCCACCCCATCATCATTGAGGAAGGGATGGAACAGGCCAATGGCATTGGAGCCACCACCGACACAGGCCACCAGTGCATCCGGGAGCTTACCGGCCTGCTTCAGGCTCTGCTCACGGGCTTCACGACCGATCACGCACTGGAAATCGCGCACCAGCAACGGGTAAGGATGCGGGCCTGCCACGGTGCCGATGATGTAAAAGGTGTCATCCACATTGGTGACCCAGTCACGCATGGCCTCGTTCATGGCATCTTTCAGGGTTTTCGAACCGGAGGTGACCGGAATCACCTCGGCACCCAGCAACTTCATGCGGTAAACGTTGAGCTTCTGTCGCTCCACATCCTCGGCGCCCATGTACACCTGGCACTTGAGCCCCAGCCGGGCGGCCACGGTGGCAGTTGCCACCCCATGCTGCCCTGCCCCGGTTTCCGCAATCACCCGTGGCTTGCCCATATGTTTGGCAAGCAGCGCCTGGCCAATGGTGTTGTTCACCTTGTGGGCCCCGGTGTGGTTCAGGTCCTCACGCTTGAGCCAGATTTTTGCGCCGCCGAGCTGCTTCGACCATCGCTCCGCCAGATACAGTGGAGACGGGCGGCCGACATAATGGGCCAGATCATAGTCGAAATCCGCACGGAACTGCGGATCATCCTTGAGACGCTCATACATGGCGGCCAGGTCGTCCAGAGCCCCCATCAGGGTCTCGGATACAAAACAGCCGCCAAATTGGCCGAAGTGGCCTCGGGCGTCAGGAAAAGCAGAAAAATCAGGGCGTTCAGACACCAGCTACTCCTCGTGTTTTCGCACTTTTGATGAAGGCGCGGATGGCGGCAGGATCCTTGATCCCGCCACTGCGGCCACCCTGAACAGTTTTCTGTTCAACGCCACCACTCACATCCACCGCCCATGGCCGCACCTGTGCTACGGCATCGGCCACATTACCCGGTTGCAGGCCACCGGCCAGCACCACGGGGAGGGACAGGTCCTTAGGCAACCTGTCCCAATTGAACGTCTCACCGGTCCCCCCCGGAATACCGGCCACATAGCTATCCACCAGTAACCCTGCAGCCTGCCGGTATTGAACCGCGCATTGATACAGATCCACATCGTCTTTCATGCGCACCGCCTTGATCCAGGGGCGCGAAAAACGGGAACAGAACTCTGCAGGCTCATCGCCATGAAATTGCAGCAGATCCAACGGTACCTGGCTCAGCACATTCTCTATATCCGCCTGTGTGGCATTCACGAACAGGCCGACGGTAGTCACGAACGGAGGCAGGCTGGCACAAATTGCTGCTGCCCTGGCGAGCGTCACAAAACGGGGACTGGGCTCGTAAAAAACCAGACCAATGGCATCGGCACCGGCGTTTGCCGCCGCCAGTCCGTCCTCAATGCGGGTAATGCCACAGATTTTGACCCGGGGTATGGTCATGGGTTCTCCAGTGTATCAAAAGCCCGATGGATTAGGGATATTTCCGGGGCATGAGCGAGCCAGACTGTACTCACTCCCTGCCATTATGCCTCAAGGGAATCGGGTAACCACAGAGGACCCAGCGGCTCTCTGGGCAAATCGAATTGATCCGGGTATTCGATCTCCACCAGATACAAACCATAGGGGGGCGCCGTGGCTGCCCCCTTGCGGCGATCTCGGGATTCCAGGACTTCGCGGGCCCAGGTGGCCGGCCTCTTGCCGGCACCGATTGTCATTAATACGCCCGCCATATTACGCACCATATGCATCAAGAAGGCGTTAGCATGGGCTTCCAGCACGATGACCTTGCCGTGTTGGTGCAGTTTCAGACTGTGTAGTGTCTTGTGGGGAGACTTGGCCTGACAGTGCACACTTCGGTAAGCGGTAAAATCATGACTGCCGACCAGACAAGACGCAGCTTCACGCATGGCGTCCAGATCCAGTGGCCGGTAATTCCAGGTCACCTGATTGCGGTACAGGGCTGGCGGTCGCGAGTGATTGTAGATCACGTATCGATAGCGCCGGCTGACCGCAGAAAAACGGGCATGAAACTCATCGCTTACCGGTTTCGCCCAACGCACGGTCACGTCCCGGGGCAGGTTGGTGTTCCCGCCCATGATCCAGCTTTTCATCTCCCTGGGCGCATCAGAGTCAAAATGCACCACCTGCCCGGTGCCATGGACACCCGCATCGGTGCGTCCGGCACACACCACCGATACCGGATGATCCGCCACTTTCGATAATGCCTCCTCGAGGCATTCCTGCACGGTTCTGACGCCGGGCTGCTGGGTCTGCCAGCCGCGAAAATCAGTACCGTCGTATTCAATTCCCAGGGCGATGCGGGCCATGGTTCCACCAAAACAAAAAGGGGGCGATACCTTAAGGCATCGCCCCCTTTTTTCCTAGCTCAGCCAGTATCAGCCGACCTGGGACATCAGCTCACGGGCTTCCGCCTGTTGCTGATCATTGCCTTCCGAGATCACCTCATTAAGGATATCGCGGGCACCTTCGGTATCCCCCATATCGATATAGGCCTTGGCCAGGTCCAGCTTGGTGGCGTTCTCGTCGGTTTCGCCGAGGAAATCGAAATCATCCTCGTCACCCAGGACGTCAGCGGATTCTTGCGGTGCAGACGACGCCAGCTCATCGGCCTGCGGCACCGGGACGGCAGGGATTTCCGGTTCTGCCACCGGCGCATCTTCCTGGGCAGGCTCCTCTTCCAGAGACAGGCTCTCGCCCTGTTCCTCGATCTCCAGATCGTCATCGCCCAACAGGTCTTCCAGTGAATCGGCCTTGTCGGCGGCCGGCGCCTCCGGCTCTGCTGGCTCGTCCAGATCCAGATCGGCAAGATCATCCTTGGCAGCGTCAGCCTCAACGCCACTTTCCGCCGATTCGGCCAGCGATTTTTCGGCCTCATCCAGTTCCAGGTCCAGATCCGTCAGAGTGTCATCCGCGTTGTCATCCGCGCCACCATCCAGATCCAGATCATCCAGGGACAGGTCCAGTTCTTCCTTGCTGTCTTCACTGTCACCGGACTCATCGAACTCAAGACTCATGTCGTCCAGGTTGAAATCGCCGAACTCGGTGTCATCGTCGCCCATGGAGGCGCTGCTTACATCGTCCAGCTCCAGCACCGGGCTGGCGCCCAGAGACTGCTTGTCGGCATCGGAAAGAGGCGCTTCCTCTTCCTGCTCGGTTTGCGGCTTGCTGTCGTCATCGAAATCCAGGCTGAAGTCGTCATCCAGCGAAGCGGTATTATCCTCGGAAGAGTCCAGCATCACGGTGTGATCTTCGTCGTCGCCGTTCTCATCGAGTTCGAAATCGAAATCAGCCAGCTCATCACCCTGCGGCTCCGGGGCCTGGTCCGTGGTGTCGGATTCAGGCTCATCCGCCTGCATGGTCGGCACATCGTCGTCCAGACCGGAAGACAGCCCCATTTCCAGATCGTCCAGAGACAAGGCGTCATCATCCGCTGCAGAAGCGTCTGACGCCACGCTACCACCAAGGCGGGCGATAGCATCATCGACCTCGGGGGAGGTGCCGGCAAAAATGCTGGTTTGCTGCTGGAAAGCAGCATCGTCATTCATTTCCTTGAGCAGCTCCAGCAAACGGACCTTGAGGTCATCTCGCTGGGGGTGCTTGTTGATTTCATTGCGCAGGAAATCCACGGCCTGCGGGTAACGGCCATAGGCCACATAGACTTCCACGTCTTCCAGCGGATCCTGGCTGCCACCCTGCTCCGGCGCATCGTCGTCATCATCATGATCCGTGATGGCGCCAGTGGCCGCGTTGTCATCATCCAGGTTCAGGCCAAACTCATCCTGACCCTCATCATCAAGATCTTCGAACAGGGCGCCCTCAGAATCCTGGTCAGCATCGTCTTTCTTCTTGCTGCGAAGCAGCACGAATACCAGCAGCAGGATGGCAACCAGAGCCAGGGCGATATACATCAGGTTATCAAGCAACAGAGATACAATGCCGCCCTGCTGCTGAACCGGAGGCTGTGCCGGGGCTACCGGTTCGGGTTTTGCCACTTCCGGTGCTTTTGCCGTTGTCGGCTCGCCGTCGGCGACAACCGTGGCGTCCCCTTCTGCCGACTCGCTGCCGTCAACGCTCTCATCCTGATTCGCTGCCCCGGTATCCGCTGCCGCCGCAGAGGCGCTGTCGTCGAGGCCTGCGTCCGAAGAATCTGCACCCTGCAAGGTTTCTGTGGATTCCGGTTCGGAAGTGTCCGCAGCGACATCACTGTCAGCCGTGTCATCAGTGCCCGCTTCCGCTTCAACCACTTCCAGTTCGGCAGGCGCTTCCATGAGCGGGTCTTCCCCGTCCACAACGACGCCTTCCTGCTCACGCAGCTTGCGGAGTTCTTCCTGCAACTGGGCAATCTGGTCGTTACGCAGTTTCAGGAGCTGCTCGCTGGTACGAGTCTGCTCTTCCAGGTCACCCAGGCGGGATTTCAGTTCTGCGTTTTCGCGATCAAGACGGTCCAGATTTTCATCGCGAATGGCCAGTTCATTCTCAAGCACCGCCGTGTTGGCATTCCCGTCACTGGCAGAGCCAGTGCTGTCACCGTCATCCACACCGGCAGCAGACTCCGGTGAAACCAGTTTCACCTGGCCGGTAGTTGGGCCCCGGTCATCTTCATCGCTATCGGCAACCTGACGGCTGCCATCCAGTTGGGCGCGCTGCTGGGGGGCCTGAATGCCACGGGCCTCGAGCATTTCGCGCCATTTGCGGTTCTGGTCCGCCACTTCAACGATGGCGTTGCGGGTTGAGATGGTGCGCACTTCCTGCTCGTTGGGAATGCGCAGCACGGTGCCTTCCCGTACCAGGTTCACATTGTTGTTAATGAACGCATCCGGATTCATGGTCTGGATGGCGACCAGCATTTGCTGCACGGAAACACTGTCAGCCGGACGATTATCCAGAGCAATACGCCACATCGTGTCAGAGGCTTTCACCGTGTACGAATTACGAGCACCGCTGTCGGCCATCGGTGAAGCCGGTACTGACGGCTGTGCGGCCGGTTCGGCTGGCGCGGGCTGTGCCGGAGCCGGCGAAACCGGGCGCTGGGGAGAGGGCTGCACCTGCGGCTCGCTTCGAGAAACCGGCTGGGGCGCACGACTGATCGTTGGCGCGGTGGTCGCTGCACTGTCCGCGTAGCTGGGCGGGTCCAGCAACACCGTGTACTCACGCATCAGTCGGCCGGTAGGCCAGAGAAATTCCACCAGGAAATTCAGGTAGGGCTCACGAACCGGTTGGTCCGTGGTGATACGCAGTCGTGCTTTGTCAGCCCCCTGCTTCTCCACCGCAAAATCCATACGGTTGAGAAAATAGGCGCGATCCACCCCCGCCGCATCAAATTCGGCCTGCGACGCCAGATTCACGAGAATTTCCTCTTCGGTCAGATCCCCAACCTCATGCAAGGAAATTTCCATATCCAGGGGCTGATTAAGGTAGGAATTCAGCTCGTATTCCCCAACTCCTAAAGCTGCCGCAACGCCTGGTGACATGATGACCAGTGCGGTTAAGCCAAACCCAAGTTTTCGAAGCATGGTCGAACCCTTTATTTATTATGTTTCCCGCGCTCAGCCCGATCCCGCGGGCGCTACCGGACGAACCCGAGGCGGCAAGCAGTCCTATGACGCTGGTCACACATTTTGCCCCAGGCTGGGGTCAAAACCTAGAAACCGCGTCACATAATGTCAGTAAGTATCCATTACAGATAGTCTTTTAGCAACTTCTCGACCACCTTCACCGCATTCAGCGCGGCCCCCCAACGGACATTGTCGGCGACGCTAAAATAGCTCAAACCGCCGCTGCCTTCCATGTCTTCCCGGGTTCGGGAAATCCGCAGGCACGGCTCCCCTTCCACCGAGGCAACCGGAGACATGGCCTGTGGATCTTCATTGTCCAGCACATCCACGTCGTTCTGCGCTTCCCAGACGGTAAGCGCCTGCGCCATGGCCAGGGGCTGGATGCTACGAACCGACACACTCTGGCCATGCCCATAGAAAACCGGCACCCGCACCGTGGTGACCTGCACGGACAGGGGTTGGTCAGCCAGAATGCGGCGGGTTTCCAGCATCAATTTGAGCTCTTCGCTGGTAAAGCCATTTTCCTGGACCTGGCCACTGACCGGCAGCACATTGAACGCGATCTGGGCCTGAGCCGCCTCGCTGGGAGACAGGCCATTGAGCAACCGTACGCTCTGCTGTGCAAGCTGATCCACCCCGCTTTTCCCCGTGGCGGACACCGCCTGAAACTGGGTCACCACCACTTCCTGGAGCGGAGCCAGGTCGGCCAGGGGCTTGAGTGTGCGGACCAGCTGGACGGTGGCCGCATCGGCACACGCAACCAGGTTGTTCTCCCGGGCCTGGGCCAGCAGCTCGTCATTGACGTCGGCAACCAGCAACGGCACGTCGGATTCGTATCGAAACGCCGGTGACAGGTCCACCGCCACGGCCCCGGCCTCTGCGGCCCGGGGAGCCAGCTGCTGACTGACGCTGGCACCCGCAGCAAACAGCGCCACCTCCACCCGGGAAAAGTCAAAATCTTCGGCTTTTTTGACGATCACCGATTTTCCGGCAAATGACACCTTGGCGCCCGCACCATTGTCTGACGCCAGAAGAAAAAGCTCGCCGACCGGGAACTGTCGCTCCGCAAGCAATTTGAGAATCGCCTCACCGACCAGTCCGGTTGCACCGACAATGGCAATATTGATAGAGCGCATAGAAACCTCGCTACAACAATGCTGCGGGAGCGCGGATCGCGTCCCCCACAAATACAAACGCGGGCAAGGCCTTGATATAACTTAGGCCTTGCCCGCGCTTTTCCACTTTCACCTTTTAACTGCTTTTTAGCGCTCCATAAGGATGCGCAGCATGCGACGCAGCGGCTCCGCGGCACCCCACAGCAGCTGGTCGCCCACGGTGAAGGCATTCAGGTACTCGCCGCCCATGTTGAGCTTGCGCAGCCGGCCCACCGGAATACTCAGGGTACCGGTCACCGCCGTGGGGGTCAGATCCCGAAGGGTCGCCTCTTTCTCATTGGGCACCACTTTCACCCAGTCATTGGCCTTTCCTATGATCTGGTAGATTTCCTCCAGGGGCACATCGCGAGTGAGCTTCACAGTGATGGCCTGGGCATGGCAACGCATGGCACCGATGCGCACACAGGTACCGTCCAGAGCAATGGGATCCGCACCACGACCCAAAATCTTGTTGGTTTCCGCTTGAGCCTTCCATTCTTCCTTGCTCTGCCCATTCTCCATTTCCTTGTCGATCCAGGGCAGCAAAGAGCCCGCCAGGGAGTGACCGAAATGTTCTGCGGGCAGATCGCTGCTACGCATGGTGGCCGCCACCTGGCTGTCGATATCCAGAATCGCGCTGGCCGGATCCGCCAGCTTGTCTGCCACATCGCCGTGGATCTTGCCCATCTGGGCGATCAGCTCGCGCATGTTCTGGGCGCCGGCACCGGATGCCGCCTGATAGGTCTGGGCGCTGGCCCATTCCACCAGGCCTTCATTGAACAGACCACCGAGGGCCATCAGCATCAGGCTCACGGTGCAGTTGCCGCCCACATAATCCTTCACACCCTTTTCCAGGGCGCTATCAATCACTTTGCGGTTCACCGGATCCAGCACGATAACGCTGTTGTCCGCCATGCGCAGGGCCGAGGCGGCATCAATCCAGTAACCGTCCCAGCCAGCTTCACGCAGTTTGGGATAGACCTCATTGGTGTAATCGCCGCCCTGACAGGTCACGATCACATCCAGGCTTTTCAGCTCATCAATGCTCTTGGCATCACCCAGGGCAGGAATGTCCTTGCCCACATCGGGGCCCGCCTGTCCGACCTGGGAGGTCGAGAAAAAGACCGGTTCGATATCTGCAAAATCATTTTCGGCAATCATGCGTTCCATCAGAACGGAACCCACCATGCCACGCCAGCCGACAAAACCGACTTTCTTCATTGGAAAACAGTCTCCTGAAAGGATTGCCCTTTCTATCTGTGAATAAACGGGTGAACGCGCTATTACGCCTGGGCCAGAGCTTCGGCCACGGCGCTACCCATCTCTTCAGTGCCCACTTTGCGAGTGCCCTCGGTGTAGATGTCCGCAGTACGCAACCCCTGATCCAGTACCCGCTCTACCGCCGCTTCGATGGCATCAGCCACATCGCCGCGCTCCAGGCTGTAACGCATCAGCATGGCCAGCGACATGATGGTCGCCAGCGGGTTGGCAATACCCTGGCCGGCAATATCCGGTGCCGAGCCATGGCAGGGTTCGTACAAGCCCTTGCGGTTCTCGTCCAGGGACGCGGAGGGCAGCATTCCGATGGAGCCGGTGAGCATGGCGGCTTCATCGGAGAGAATGTCACCAAACAGGTTGCCGGTGACAATCACATCAAACTGTTTCGGCGCACGCACCAACTGCATGGCCGCATTGTCCACATACATATGAGACAACTCGATCTCCGGGTAGGCCTTGGCCTCCTCGGTGACCACTTCTTTCCAGAGCTCGGTGACTTCCAGCACATTGGCCTTGTCCACCGAACAGACTCGCTTGCCACGCTTCATGGCCAGCTCGAACGCCACCTTGGCGATGCGGCGCATTTCCGACTCGGTGTAGACATAGGTATTGAAACCCACGCGCTCGCCGTTCTCTTCCCTGATTCCGCGGGGCTGACCGAAGTAGATGCCACCGGTCAGCTCGCGCACAATCAGAATATCCAGACCGGAAACCACTTCAGGCTTGAGGCTGGATGCATCCGCCAGTTGCGGAAACAGGATCGCCGGGCGCAAATTGGCGAACAGGCCCAACGAGGAACGCAGGCGCAACAGCCCCCGCTCCGGGCGCTTGTCCCGCTCAATGGTGTCCCACTTGGGGCAACCGATAGAGCCAAACAGAATCGCATCCGCAGCGCGGGCCTTGTCCAGGGTACCTTCCGGCAGCGGATCACCTTCCGCATCCACCGCCGCGCCGCCCACCAGGGCCTCATCCAGCTCAACCTCGAGGCCAAACTTCTGCTTGGCGACATTCAGCACTTTCACCGCTTCATTCACGATTTCCGGGCCGATACCGTCGCCGGGCAACACCAGTACCTTGCTCATTCCTGCTTCCTGTTTACTCTCTGGGTTTAAAAGTTTTTGCTTACCAGCACATCATTCGGTGCGGAGGCCTTGACCAGCTCCAGGGTGTAATCGCCCTTGCTGCCGGAAGACGGCTTGATCCGCACCTGGTAGATACCCTTTTCTTCAAAGGTATGGCGGAATTTACCGAACCGCAGAATGCCGCCCTGATCGGCGAACACTTCAACGGAACGCTCACCGGCATCAATGAACACCGATTCCACCCCGCCCTGCTCGGAAATCCGGTCACCATCGACCTTGAAGATTTCTGCCTTGGCGGCGCTGCTGGTAGGCATCTGCCAACCACCGGCATTCTCATCCTGAGACGCGACGGAGAGCTGGTTATCCACGCTCAGTTTGGCCGCATCTCCTGCGTCCGGTTCGTTGTACATACCGGTCGCACAACCGGCCAGAGTCAGTACTGACAGCAGAGATAAAATTCGCAACATGGTGTCGCCTCCTGGTTTTTTCTTTTAATGGTCCCGGACTCTGTTACTGGAAAATCCAGGGTTCACGCTCGGCGCGGCGTGCTTCATAGGCACGAATGGTGTCCGCCTCATTCAGTGTGAGGCCGATTTCATCCAGACCATTGAGCAGACAATGCTTGCGGAACTCATCAATCTCGAACGGCAGTGGCTCTCCGTTTTCCGGGATTACCTGCTGCTGCTCCAGATCAATGGTGATCCGGAAGCCTTCCTTCCCTTCCACCGCTCTGAACAGGGCTTCCACGTTATCCTCAGACAACACAATGGGCAACAATCCGTTTTTGAAGCAGTTGTTGTAGAAGATATCTGCAAAGCTCGGCGCGATGATGGCCTTGAAACCGAAATCCATCAGCGCCCAGGGGGCATGCTCACGACTGGAGCCGCACCCGAAGTTGCGACGGGTAAGCAGAATGCTGGCGCCCTGATAGCGTGCCTGGTTGAGCACGAAGTCTTCGTTTTTCGGCCGCTGGCTACTGTCCTGGCCAGGAAAGCCTTCATCCAGATAGCGCCACTCATCAAACAGATTCGGCCCGAAACCCGTGCGTTTGATGGACTTGAGAAACTGCTTGGGAATGATCTGGTCGGTGTCCACATTGGCACGATCCAACGGTGCGACCAGCCCTTCCTGACGAATAAATTTTTCCATGATGTTCTCCTCAGGCCCGGTCGAGTTCGCGAATATCGACGAAGTGACCGGCCACTGCCGCGGCGGCGGCCATGGCAGGGCTCACCAGATGCGTGCGGCCGCCGTTGCCCTGGCGTCCCTCAAAATTACGGTTGGACGTGGATGCACAATGCTCCCCGGCTTCCAGACGGTCCGGGTTCATGGCCAGACACATGGAACAGCCCGGCTCACGCCACTCGAAGCCGGCTTCGATAAAGATCTTGTCCAGACCTTCCTGCTCCGCCTGCCGTTTGACCAGGCCGGAACCGGGCACCACCAGCACCTGCTTAACCGACGCTGACTTCTTGCGGCCCCGGGCCACTTCGGCAGCGGCACGCAAATCCTCGATACGGGAGTTGGTGCAGGAACCGATAAACACCCGGTCCACTTTGATATCCGTCACGAGCATACCCGGCTTGAGCCCCATGTAGGCATAGGCACGTGTCATGCCCGAGCGCTTCACCTCATCGCTCTCGGCGGCGGGATCCGGCAGGTTGGCATCCACTGGCACGACCATCTCCGGGCTGGTCCCCCACGAAACCTGGGGTTTGATATCCGCCGCATCGATGGTGATGTCCTGGTCGAATTGCGCATCGGCATCGGAAACCAGGGTGCGCCAGTATTCCACGGCCTTGTCCCAGTCTGCGCCGCTGGGGGCAAAGGGACGGCCCTTCACATAATCAATGGTGACATCATCCACCGCCACCATGCCGGCACGGGCACCGGCTTCGATGGACATGTTGCAGATCGTCATCCGGCCTTCCATGGAAAGACTGCGAATGGCACTGCCGGCAAATTCCAGCGCATACCCGGTACCCCCGGCGGTGCCGATAATCCCGATGATATGCAACACCACATCTTTGGCGGTGACACCGGGACCCAGCTCCCCTTCCACGCTGACACGCATATTGTTCATTTTTTTCGCCACCAGGGTCTGGGTAGCCAACACATGCTCTACCTCGCTGGTGCCAATACCATGGGCCAGACAGGCAAGCGCGCCATTGGTAGAGGTGTGCGAATCACCGCAGACCACCGTCATCCCGGGGACCACTGCGCCCTGTTCCGGGGCCATCACATGGACGATGCCCTGGCGAACATCGCCAATACCGAATTCGGTAATGCCGAACTCCTTGGTGTTGTCCTGCAGGGTCTGCACCTGGATGCGGGAGGTTTCATCCACAATTTCCGCTGCGGATTTGAATGGGGTGGTCGGCACGTTGTGATCGATGGTGGCCACGCTGGCACCCGTACGCCAGGGTTTGCGACCCGCCAGACGCAAGCCCTCGAAGGCCTGTGGCGACGTCACCTCATGAATGATCTGACGATCGATATAGATCAGTGCGGAGCCATCCTCACGCTCGGTGACGAGGTGAGCGTCCCACAATTTGTCATAGAGGGTTTTGCCGGCCATGTGTCTCTCCCTGTGTCGCGGTGCAGCAACTTCACCATTGCGACTGGTTTGTCAATAACTATTAATGTAGGGTTCACCCATCAATAAATCCAATTCATATTTTTCATTTTTAAGATAACCAATTATTATCTCGCAACCGAATAACTGGACGCACCGGGAATGATAGACACGCCGACTCTCAGCGCCTTCATGGCGGTGGCCGAAACCGGCTCGTTTTCTGCTGCCGCAGAGCGCCTTTACATCACCCAACCCGCCATCAGCAAGCGTATTGCCCTGCTCGAACAGCAGCTTGGCGCCCGTCTGTTTGACCGGGTGGGCCGCCAGATTCAGCTTACCGAAGCCGGGCGATCCCTGCTGCCCCGCGCCCGGCAGGTGCTGATGGATGTGGAAGATATGGCCCGGGCCATCCATGATCTGTCCGGTTCCGTCACCGGCAAACTGCGTATCGGCACCAGCCACCACATCGGCCTGCATCGCCTGCCACCGGTATTGCGCCAGTTTTCCCGGGATTATCCAAAGGTGGAGCTGGATATCCATTTTATTGATTCGGAGGAAGCCTGGGAGGGGGTGCTGCACGGGGAACTGGAAATGGGTGTGGTCACCCTGCCCCCGCAACCGGATGACCGCCTGCAGAGTGATGTGATCTGGCGCGATCCGCTGGTATTCATGTGCGCCCCCGAGCACCCGCTGGCGAAGGTGGAGAATATCACCCTGGAAACCCTCACCGGCTACAGCGCCATCCTGCCGTCACCGGTCACCTTTACCCGCGGCATTGTGGAGCGGCTGTTTGACGAGCATAACCTGAAGCTCAATATCGCCATGTCCACCAACTATCTGGAAACCATCCACATGATGGTCTCCATCGGCCTGGGCTGGAGTGTTCTGCCCGCCACCATGGTGGATGGTTCGGTGGTGGAACTGGCCGTGGACGTGCCCTTGCCGGAACGGGAACTGGGCGTGGTGATCCACCCGGCCCGCACCCGTTCCAACGCCGCCAAGGCGTTTTTGCAGGCCCTTGAGGCGTCCGGGCTATAACCCTTACACCGCCCCGCTAATCGCGGGAACGCGTTACACCGCCAACCATCAGCAACATGGCCGCCAGCACGGCGGCCAGACCAGCGCCGAAGAACAGATGGACTCCCCACTGCTGCCAGAGCAAACCGGACAGTCCGGCCCCGGCGGCCCACCCTGCACCAAAGCCCAGGCTGGAATACAGAGCCTGTCCCTGACCGCCCAGTGACGCCCCGAACTGTTTGTGCACCCAGGCGATACTGCCCGCGTGGAAGCTGCCGAAACTGGCCGCATGGAGCAGCTGGGCAAAGGCCAGCCAGAACAGGGAATCGGCCACCACGCCAATCAGCAGCCAACGGAGGGCGGCCAAAAACAGACTGGCCACCAGAATCCAGGGTATGGAGAAACGCCGCATCAACCGGTGCATGACCAGAAACAGCCCCACTTCCGCCAGTACGCCCAACGCCCACAGACTACCCACCACAAACTTGCTGAACCCCAGATCCTGCAGATAGATGCTGTAGAAGGTGTAGTAAGGCCCATGGGAAAGCTGCATCAAAAACGCCGATAGCAGAAACAGGGAAACGGCAGGACGGCGCAATACGCTCCATACAGAGGGCTCACCCTGTTTCCGCTGACGCGCCACCCCGTCACCGGCCGGCAACGTCAGCGTACCCAGCCACAGCAGCCATAGCAGAGCGCTTAACACCCAGGGCAGCAGCTCAGTACCAAACCGGTCCAGAGCCTCACCAAGCACCAGCACTGCCAGGATAAAACCCACCGAGCCCCACAGGCGTACCAGACTGTAGCGATGAGACTGGCGCCCAAGAGATTGCAGGGTGAGCACTTCAAACTGGGCCAGCACCGCGTTCCAGAAGAAGCTGAACGACACCAGCAGTGCGGCCATGGACCAGAACTGATCGATCCAGAACACCGGCAGGAATACCACTGCCGCCAGCAGATTGCCGGCCCGGATGATACGAAGACGCTGGCCGCTGCGGTCCGCCAGCCAGCCCCAAAGATTGGGAGCGCCGATCTTGGTCAGTTGCGGAATCGCCATCAACAGACCGATGGCAGCAGCACTGAATCCCAGGTCTTTCAGATACAAGGACCAGTAAGGCACCAGGGTGCCCAGCAGTCCGAAATAGAGAAAATAGAAGCCTGACAGTCGCCAGTAATAGGGCATGGAGCGAACCTTGCTCTTGGCTTGGAACGTGAGCGAGACATTGTGCGGCGGCCGCTTTTTTGTTCGGGCAGTCCCGCGTTTTTTTTGCTGGGTGCACTGAGCCCAAGGCGAATTGCACCATCAAGCGGCGGATCGGTGCCGTTCGCCTTGGGCTCAGCACACCCTACTCACTATGGCACGAGATCGGCGGAAATGGGCTGACGGCCATTTCCGCCCTACGAATCCCGGCGCCTTGACCTGGCATCAGGCATTCGTCATTTAAATCGCCGGAAACGGTGGCGTCACATCGCCGTTCTGGGCCCGATGGCGCAGGCAGTGATCCATCAGCACAAGGGCCAGCATGGCTTCGGCGATGGGGGTGGCACGCACCCCCACGCATGGGTCGTGACGCCCCTTGGTGATCACCTCCACCGGATTCCCTTGCAGATCAATGCTCTTGCCGGGAATCAGAATGCTGGAAGTGGGCTTGAGTGCCATGGCCACACGAATGGTCTGCCCGGAGCTGATCCCCCCGAGGACCCCGCCGGCATGGTTGCTGAGAAACCCGTCCGGCGTCATCTCATCACGGTGTTCTTCGCCACGCTGGTTGACGACCGCAAAGCCATCGCCCACTTCCACACCTTTGACTGCGTTGATGGACATCATCGCCTTGGCCAGGTCTGCGTCGATGCGGTCGAATACCGGCTCCCCCCAACCCGGCGGGACACCGTCGGCAAACACTTCCACCCGCGCGCCAATGGAAGAACCGTCCTTGCGCAGGGCATTGATGAGCGCTTCCAGCTCCGGCACCTTGTCAGCATCCGGGAAGAAAAACGGATTGCGGTTTACCGTGGACCAGTCGAACTGCTCGGCCTTGATGGCCCCGATCTGGGTACAGCCACCGTAAATGCGGATACCCTGTGTCTGTTCCAGGTACTTGCGGGCAATGGCGCCGGCGGCCACGCGCATGGCCGTTTCCCTGGCAGAGGAACGACCACCGCCCCGGTAATCCCGGAAGCCGTATTTCTGGGTATAGGTGTAATCCGCATGCCCGGGCCGGAAGGTGGTGGCGATATCGGAATAGTCCTTGGACTTCTGATCCGTGTTTTCAATCAACAGTCCAATGGACGTGCCGGTGGTCTTGCCCTCGAACACCCCGGAAAGGATCTTCACCTGATCCGGTTCCCGACGCTGGGTGGTATAACGGCTGGTGCCGGGCTTGCGCCGGTCCAGTTCCACCTGCAAGTCTTCCTCGCTGATTTCCAGCCCTGGCGGGCAGCCATCCACAATGGCCCCCAATGCCAGGCCATGACTCTCACCAAAGGTGGTGATGCGAAAACGTTCACCGAAACTGTTGCCGGACATGCGGATCCTCTAAAGCATTGGGCCATTGCTGACTCCCTTCACCGGTCGGATGAAAGGAGCATCAGAGGCTCAGGAAGAAAACTGTTGGCGGTATTCTAGCAGCTGTTGGCGGGTAAGCATGAATACCCCGTGACCGCCGCGCTCGAATTCGAACCAGAAGAACGGCACCTGGGGCCACTGATTGACCATGGCTTCCCAACTGTTGCCCACTTCCACGATCAACACACCATGTTCAGTGAGCTGATCCGGGGCCTCACGCAGCAAGCGGCGGGTAAAATCCAGCCCATCCTCTCCGGAGGCCAGCGCCAACTCCGGCTCATGGCGGTATTCATCCGGCAGGCTGGCCATATCCTGCGCATCCACGTAGGGGGGGTTGGAGACAATCAGGTCATAGGGACCGTCCACCTGGGCAAGACCGTCGGAATGCAATGCTCTCACCTGCCCTGCCAGGCCGTGACGGCGAATATTCTCTTCACAGACCGCCAGGGCCTCTTCGCTGATATCGCTGCCGTCCACCCTCGCCTGCTCAAACGCATAGGCACAGGCAATGGCAATACAGCCGCTGCCCGTACACAGATCCAGCACCGCATGGACCTGCTCAGGATCCACCCAGGGAGTGAAAGATTGCTCGATGAGCTCCGCCAGCGGTGAACGGGGGATCAGCACGCGCTCGTCCACGTAAAAGGGCAACCCGCAGAACCAGGCTTCATGGGTCAGATACGGCACCGGGACCCGGTCATTTACCCGCCGTGACAAGAGGTCCAGATAGTCACTGACCTCGGAGGGCAGCAAGCGGGCATCCAGGATACGCGGGTCGCTCTGCAACGGCAGCGACAGGGTGTGCATCAGCAAGGCCAGGGCCTCATCCCAGGGATCATCATTACCATGGCCAAAAAAAACGTCACCGGCACGCAGCGCGCTTTCACCGAAGCGCAGGCAATCCCTCACTGTCTGTAGCGCCGTCACGGCTTCCTGGTGTTGTTGCGGGCTAATCACGGCATCCTCCTCAAGCAGGCGGCGAAGGTTAGCACAGAATCCACGAGAGGGGCCTGCCGGAGAGTGCCTTGCTGGCCCGTTTAAAAGCACAGGAGGGGTCGATGGTCACGCAGGCATCCTCTTCAGCCATCCGAACAGAATTCAGTGCCATCATTTTCAGCCGGGCAAGGATTGCGTATAAAGTGCGGATAGACTTTATGAAAGGATAAGCATGACTGCAGTTACCGTGTCACAAGATGGGCCTTTCACCCTGGTAGATCTGAAAAACGGCACCCTGGTAGACATGCGTGTGGAACTGTCCATTTATCGGCAGCGGCTGACCCTGTTCAACATGAATCGCCAGCGCAAACAGCTTGCCATCTATCTGGGTCGTATCCGTGGACTGGATTTCACTGCCGCCCGCTACGCCTGCGGTGAAGATTTTGAACAAATTACCGAGGCCAAAGTCCTGGTACTGGAAAACATGCTAAACCGGACTTTTGCCAATATGATGTTGACGCTCAATAAACCGCAGTTTCCGGTCCACGTCTGCGGCAGCCTCAGCCAGGCCAAGGCCTGGCTGCAGGAAAACTACGCCCCGGGGGAAAAGTGAGCAAAATCTGGCTACTGAAAACCGAACCTGACACCTTTTCCATTGAAGACCTGCAAGCCTGCCCGGATGGCACCAGCGGTTGGGACGGAGTGCGCAATTATCAGGCCCGCAACCGACTGCGCGACGAAATGGACAACGGCGATGCCGTGCTGATCTATCACTCCAGTTGCGCCGAACCGGCCATTGTCGGCGAAGCCCAGGTCGCCAGTGCCCCCTATCCGGATCCCAGCCAGTTTGATCCCGACTCAACGGGCTACGACCCCCGCAGTACACCGGACACTCCACGCTGGTATCAGGTGGATATTCGCTTTGTGTGCATGTATCCACAGCCGCTAACCCTGAAAACCCTGC